>JAGAZS010000091.1 GCA_017939945.1 Schwartzia sp. (in: firmicutes) | reverse complement strand
GTCCGACCGTTTGACGAAGGCGCCGATTTATATCGACGACACGCCGGGCATCACCGTCGCGGAGCTTCGGGACAAGGCGCGCCGCATCAAGTCGGATCACGGGCTATCCCTCGTGGTCATCGACTATTTGCAGCTGATGCAGGGGCGGGCCAGCAAGAACGGAGACAACCGCCAGCAGGAAATATCCGAGATTTCGCGCTCGCTGAAAGCCCTGGCCCGCGAACTGGGCGTGCCGGTTATCGCGCTCTCGCAGCTTTCGCGAAGCGTCGAGTCCAGAACCATCAAGCGCCCGATGCTTTCGGACCTGCGCGAGTCCGGCTCGCTGGAGCAGGACGCGGACATCGTGATGTTCCTGTATCGCGACGAATACTATAATGAAGACAGCGAAAGAAAGGACCAGGCGGACGTCATCATCGCAAAGCACCTCAACGGTCCCATCGACACCATCACGCGGTTTTTCGAGAAACGCTTCACGAAATTCACGACCCTCGACCGGATTTCGGAATGATGTTGTGATCGTCATCTGATTATTACAGGTTCTGCATTTATCGGATGGGCACACGCTCGGCCGAATCGCGAAGTGTGCTTCCATCGAACTGTTCGATAGCAGTATGCGAAAAAACTTCAAACGAAAAGGACCATGCAGGTGAAGTCCCTGTATGGTCCTTTTTGTCGCCCGAAGGGGGGTCTGCCGATTATTCCGTAAGCGCGTCGTACCATTCCTGCATGACTGCGCTCGCTCTTGCCGATCCGTAAAAGAAGATTGCCTTGAAGAGCGTTTCCGTGCCGTCCGGACGCACTTCGCGGACGTAGTTTTCATGGTCTTTCAGTTTGAAGAAATCGTAGCGGAACCCTTCGTCGGGGAACGCCAGCACTACGTATTCTCCGTCCGGAACCTCGGCGTCGGTTCTTTCATAGACCGCGTTCTGCAAAAGCTGTTCCGCGAAAGGCGCGGCGTCGAAATTTTTCGGCTCGATGGGGCCGTATTGCGTCGTGCTGACGGTATAGCGCACATCCGGTTTGTACGCGGCGCGGGCGATGGCCATGCTGATTTCGCTGTTGTCGTAAACCATCGTCTCAAGACTGTTGTCTTTGAGGAAATTTTCCCGCACATCTTTATGCGCCCATTCGTTGAGCATGGTCCACTGGTCCTGGTCGCGTTTCATGGCCGCGTTGTCCTCGCGCATATAGCGGACGTCCGTCGGGTGACAGAAAACATAATATTTTCCGTTCGCGTCCCGGGCGAAAATCTCCGCGCCGGACATATCCCCGCACAAAAGCTCTCGCCGCCGACCTTCGTCGATCTGCCCGATGCTGAAAAGCCAGCCCGCGCCGCGGCTGTCATACGAGAGCTTCTTCGCCGCTTCGACGGACGCTTTTTCCGAAACCCGGTACAGCATGCCGTCTTTTCGATCTTTCACGATTTCCGTCACCAGCAAATTGTCATAGGCTTTGGGAATCAGAAGCCGCAAGCCGCCGTTTTCATATTGGTAGCAAGCCGATTCCCTTTCGGAAATTTGCGCCGTGCCGGCGCCTTCCGCGCTTCCCGCAAAAGCCGCCACCGGGGAAAACGCAGCAAACGCAGCGAGCAAAACAGAAGCCGTTATTTTTTTGCAGTTCATATTGATCGCCTCCTTTTGTCGATATGATACCATAAAATCGAGGCAAACAAAACGCCCGCGAGACAAAAGTCCGCGAGCGTTTTCGATTTCTTTGTTGTTATTTGAAAACCTTTACCACGGCTGCGGCGTCATTGGCGTAACTACGCCGAAACGGTAGCCTCTTTCCCGCAGGACGCGGATGATTTCCGGCAGCGCCTTGGCCGTTTCCTGATGTCCGGACGAACTGTGCATCAGGATGATCGCGCTTTCTTTTCCGTCGGCGGTCTGGGCCATGACATTGTCGACAAAATCCTGCGCGGTCGGATTGCCGGGCGCGGTATCGGCGGTGCTTACGTTCCAGTCATGTTCGACATAGCCGTTTTCCTCGAGGCAGGCCTCGTAAGCGGACGTGAAGTTGCTGAAGGTGCCGCCGGGTGCGCGCAGGATCAGCGGGCGGAAGCCCAGGATCCCATAGAGGATTTCGTCCGTCTGGACCATCTCATAGAGGAAAGCGTCGGGGGAAGAATAAAGCCTGTCGTAATCGTGATCGTAACTGTGGTTGCCGACGGCGTGCCCCTCCGCGACCATGCGGCGGACGGTGTCGGGATAAGTCGCGGCGTTGATTCCCGTGACATAGAAGGTCGCCTTGACATTGTTTTCGGCCAGGATGTCGAGAACGGTCAACGTCACTTCGTCGTCCGGGCCGTCGTCAAAGGTCAGGTAGGCCGTCTTTCCGCTGTAGTATGGCGAAAGCGCCGGCAATGCGACAGGCAGGCCGAGACTGATCCGATCGGACAGCGTGTGCGCGTCGTAGATCGGCTTCGTGGCGTCCGAAAGCTGCAAATTGGAAAAGTCGTCCGCTGCGATCACATAAGGGAGAGCCGGCTTCGGCGGCTTTGTCGTTTCCTGCTTCGGCGTTTTTGCGTCCGCGGCAGGCGTTGCCGTTTCCTGTTTTTGGTTCTTTCCGTCCGTGGCCGGAAGCGCGGTTTCCTGCCTGGCTGTCGGTTGGTTTGAGGCAGGTTTCTTGTCTTTGGAAGAAACCTGGGCATAGCCGGTGACAAGTACCGCAAGCACGCATAATAGCGCGATGCAAAGACGTTTGGATATCATAGCGCAAGACTCCTTGTTGTTTTACCTTGAACAAAGCTCCCGAAAAGCAGGCGCTTCGCGGGAGCTTTCAGCAATTATTCGTTTTTCGTGTCCATGACCGCCAGCGACGCTACACGGTCGCCTTCCTCGGTCTTCATCAGCATGACGCCCTGGGTGTTGCGGCTGATCAGGGAAATTTCGCCGACCGTCGTGCGAATGACGATGCCGTCGGTGGTGATCAGCATCAATTCCTGATCGGGACGGGCGACTTTCAGGCCGATGACCGCGCCCGTTTTTTCCGTGACCTTCATGTTGATGATGCCTTTGCCGCCGCGCTGGGTCACACGGTATTCCTCGGCTTTCGTGCGCTTGCCGTAGCCCTGCTCGGTGACGGTCAGGATCTCGCTGTCCGCCGACAGCTTGTCCATGCCCACGACCTCGTCCATGTCGTGCAGGCGGATGCCCATGACGCCGCGCGCCTGACGTCCCATGGAGCGCACATTTTCTTCCTCGAAGACGACGGCCTGCCCGTCTCTCGTGCCGAGGATAATCCGGCTTTCGCCGTCGGTGAAGCGGACGCCGATCAGGTCGTCGTCCTCGTCGAGGTTGATGGCGATCAGGCCGCCCTTGCGTGCGGTGTCGTATTCCTTGACCACGGTCTTCTTGACGATGCCTTTTCTCGTTGCCATGAACAGGTATCGATCCTCGCGGAATTCCTTGAGCGGGATTACCGCCGTGATGGTCTCGTCAGAGGACAGCGGCAGCAGATTCACAATCGCGGTGCCCTTCGCCTGACGCGCGGACTCCGGAATGTC
>JAGAZS010000007.1 GCA_017939945.1 Schwartzia sp. (in: firmicutes) | reverse complement strand
AGGATTCGTCGCTGGTGTCGGTCATCGGGTTCGAGGAACTGACGCGGCGCGGTCAGCTGATTATCGCGCGTACATACGCTTCACTTGAAATCTGGCTTTGCGTCGCGATCATTTATCTGGCGATGACGGTCTCGATTTCGAGGCTCGTGGCATGGCTCGAACGGAGGTACAAGATCGATGATCAGCGTTAGGAATCTGAGAAAGTCCTTCGGCCGCGTCGAAGTGCTGAAGGGCGTCAATCTCGATATCGCGGAAAAAGAGGTCGTCGTTATCATTGGCCCGTCGGGCAGCGGCCAGTCCACGCTGCTTCGCTGCATCAATTATCTCGAAGAGCCGACGAGCGGCGAGATTGTCGTGGACGGCATGAAGCTGGGCGAAACGGATATCAACAAGGTCCGCGCCGAGGTCGGCATGGTGTTCCAGCGGTTCAATCTGTTCCCGCACATGACGGTGATGGACAATATCACACTGGCGCCGATGAAGGTGCGTGGCATTGCGCGGGGCGAGGCGGAAAATATCGCGATGGCCCTGCTCGCGAAGGTCGGGCTGTCCGACCGTGCGGCGGCGTATCCGGAGCAGCTTTCCGGCGGGCAGCAGCAGCGCGTGGCGATCGCGCGGGCATTGGCCATGAAGCCGAAGGTGATGCTTTTCGACGAGCCGACCTCCGCTCTCGATCCGGAAATGGTCAAGGAAGTGCTGGAAGTAATGAAAGATCTGGCACGTGAGGGCATGACGATGGCCGTCGTTACCCACGAGATGGGCTTCGCCCGCGAGGTAGGCGACCGCGTGCTGTTCGTCGATCAGGGGATGATTCTCGAGCAGGGAACGCCGGACGAGATTTTCAGCCGTCCGAAGGAAGCGCGGATGAAGGAATTCCTGTCCAAGATTTTGTGATGTTATCGATCCTTTCTTTTTGAGAGGTGAAGCAGAGTGAATGTGCATGAATCTGTCGTGCAGCGTTTGCAGACAATACGGGCGGCGAAAAGGTTCAACCCGCAAAAGTGGCATGATGATTTGGAACCGGTTTTCGCAGAAAAAGGCTTTCGCGAGCCGTCGGATCGAATCGATAATATCCTGATTATCCGCTTGGACGTCATGGGCGACATGATTCTTACCAGCGGCGTATTCCGCGAGGTGCGGCGGAATTATCCCGAGGCGCATATTGCCGCGATCGTGGGCGAGCCGGTTTTGCCGCTGATGGAATTCTGCCCCTATTGCGACGAGCTGTTCACCTTTGACCGCCGTAGCCTTAACAATAATTTGGCGGAATCCATTGAGCAGATGGAAACATTGTGCGAGACGCATCTTCGACAGCGCCGATACGACCTTTGCCTTCTGCCGCAATGGGGAGACGACAGGCGCACTTCGCAGTTGCTGGCGTATTTGAGCGGGGCGAGGGAACGGGTCGGGTACAGCGAGGCGTCGCTGGAGGCGTACATCGATCATCTGGATATCGATACAAGCTTTGAAACCGCTTTTTTGACGCGGTCCGTTGTGAATCCGCCGGAGCTCATTCATGAGGTCGTGCGGAATTTTTATTTGCTCAAAATACTGGGAATGACAGTAAAGGACAGTTCGACGGAAATCTGGATGTCGGAAGAGGATATGGAGTCGGCGTCTGCACTGCTGTTGAGCAGGGTGCCGGAAGGCTGTATCGTCGTGGCTTTGGGAATAGGTGCGGGCGGTGCGAGCCGCAAATATCCGATCAAGAAATATCTCACCGCCATCAGGGCTATTCTGGAACGTTATGAGGCGGATATTCGTTTTGTGATTGTCGGCGGAAAGGCGGAGAAAGAGGATGGAGCGTATTTGGCTGCGAACCTTCCCGAGGGTGCAGCCATAAATCTCGTGGGAAAGACAACTTTGCGCGAGTCGTTCGCGATTATTTCGCTGGCGTCGCTTTATCTTGGCAACGACACGGGAATCATGCACGCGGCTGCCGCGGCGGAGACTCCGATTATCGCGCTGTACCGGGAGGCGGAGGATAAAGAGAGGATTGCGCCCGGTATTCTCGGGGAGTATGCACGGTTTTCCCCGTGGAGGGTGCGCGCAGAAATCCTTCGTCCAAAGCACGCACTCGGGGCCTGCGCGAATGCGATGACGTACGGCGGTTGTGAAGCGGAGGTTCCACACTGTATTACGCAGATAACGCCGGAGGAAATTGTCGCAGCCTTTGACCGGATATCGGGACTGCCGAAACGGGAGAAGGCATGATTTTTCGTTCCCATTTAAGTCCTATCATGGAAACCAACATAGGAAAATCCTCCTAACATGAAAAATGCACCATAATGTGATACCTGCAACATTTTTCAGTTTTATTTGACACGGCCATTGAACACGCCTATAATATGAACTAGTTTTAGGGAGAACATTGAGTTCATCACGTTTAGGAGGAGAGTTTCAGTTATGGTCGGTAAAGTTAAATGGTTTAGTGCGGAAAAAGGTTACGGTTTCATCGAGCGCGAGGATGGCGGCGACGTGTTCGTCCATTTCTCCGCGATTCAGGACGAGGGCTTCAAAACGCTGCTGGAAGGGCAGGAAGTGGAGTTCGAGATCGTCGAGGGCGCGCGCGGCCCGCAGGCGGCGAACGTCGTCAAGAAGTAAGAAACTGTAATTTCATACAGCAAAGCAGCCCGGTCTTGTTCGCAAGACCGGGTTTTTCGTTTCCGGAATCCGGAATACAGAAAAATTTTCACGGCGGCAGGAAAACAAAAGAATATGGCGAAATAAATATGTGGACTTTGCGAGAAATAGAACGGAGGAAGGCGCAATGGCAAAGATTTTGATCGTGGACGACGACGACATGAACCTCAAGATGGCAGAATTTATCCTGAAAAAGGACATGAAGGATATTGAGGTGCTCCTCGCCGATTCGGGCATGAAAGCCATTGATATTTTGCAGCGGGAGCAGGTCGATCTGGTGCTGTTGGATTTCCAGATGCCGGTGATGAACGGTTTGAAGACGTTGGAGATCATCAGGAAGCGCGAGGACATGAAGGACGTCCGCGTGATTTTCCTGACGGCGTCGTCGGATCGCGACACGGTGACGAAGGCGGGACTGATGGGCGTGCAGGGCTACATCAAGAAACCGTTCATGCCGAAGGATTTGGTGGAGCGAGTGAACAAGGCGCTGCTCATCAAGGCGCTGGACGACCCGGCGCTGGCAGATTTGCTGGGGAAAAAGTGACGGAAAAACGCGGTGCGCGGAAGGGGGCGATAGGGCTTGGAGCAGTTCTTTGACTGGGTGGAACTTACGTTTATCCCGTGGGCCGGGCGTCTTTCCGGCAACAAGTACATGACTGCGATCCGCGAAACGTTCTATCGGCTGATCCCCTTCATGATCGTGCTGTACGGTTTCCGTATTATCCAATGGGCGGCTCTCGATCCCGAGGGGCCGGTCATGGGCGAGAACGGTATGGGGCTAGGTGCGGCCATCACTGGCGGGCTGTACGGCGAGGAATACCGTGCGACGGCCTTTTACCGCCTTGCGCAGCTTTTCTCGGAGGCTATGGGCATCAGCTATATTTTGCTGCTGTTTTTCCTGACGATGACGCTGGCGATCCAGCTTACGAAAATATGGGGCGGGGACAAGTCCCTGGCGGCTTTTTGCGCGCTGGGGGGCTTTTTTATGTTCATGCAAATGGAGGCGGAGGTAGGCCCCGGCACTGCGGAAGTGTTCGGGCATCCGCCGCTCCGGGTGCCGTCGGCCTATTTGTTCGGGGCGCTGTCGGCACGCATCCTGTCGTGGCTCGATCGTTTTCCTGGGCTTCGGCTGCGGGTGCCGGAGTCTTTGCCCGAGCGGGTGGCGAAGCCGCTGGAGCGGTGCATTCCGGCGGCCCTGACGCTTGTCTCGTTCCTGCTGCTTTGCATCGTGGCTACGCAGCTTTTCGTGTTTTTCAACCGCGAATTCGACAGCTTTGTCACTTCGGTGTTCCGCCCCGCTTCGCAGACGCTCCCGTTTGCGCTGCTGTACCAGCTTGCGACCTGGCTGCTTTGGTGGTGCGGCCTGTTCGGGGACGGCTTCATCGAGCTCGTACATGACTTCGCTTATTGGCCCGCCCAGCTTGCGAACCAGGCGTCGGCGGCTGCCGCCGTATTCTTGCCGGGAGACAGCCTGGTGCGCGGTTTCGTCTTTACCAGCGAATTTTTCCGCACGGCGGACGTCCATGTGCTGGCATTGGCGGCTTCCGTGCTGGTCTTTTCCGCCAACCGCCGTTTGCGGAGCATCACATGGTTCATGCTGCCGTTCCTGGTATTCAATATTTCGGTGCCGTTTTACTTCTGCCTGCCGGTGGTGCTGAATCCGGCAATCCTGTTGCCTTTCCTGATGGCGCCGCTGGCGAATACGGTGGTGGCTTGGGCCGCGATCTCATGGGGCGTCGTGCCGGTGTTCAAATTCGCCACGGCGGGCACCGTGCCGGTGATTTTGAGCGGCGTGCTCGGGACCGGCTCCCTGATGGGCGGCGTGCTGCATTTGGTGGTGTTCGTTCTCGACCTTTTCATTTATGCGCCTTTTGTCATTGTGTCGAATCGCATTGACGAGGCAAAGGAAGGAGGGACGAAGCATGGACAGATCGGATGAGAAGCGGCTGGAAAAGCGCCAGCGCCGTTTCATCATGGGCGTCGCGATCCTGGTGCTGCTCTGCATCGTCGTCTCGGTGGTCGAGTTCCATACCGCGCCGAAACAGCCGCGCCCGAAGATCGGCCTGGTCATGCGCGGAGCGAAGGACGACGACGGCTGGAACAAGGTGCAGTACGAGGGGCTGAATGCCGCCGCGAAAGAATTGGGCATGGACGTCATCGTGAAGGAAAACGCGCTCCGTTCCATCGGCGAATCCAGGAAGATTCTCAACAGCCTTGTTTCGCAAGGCGTCCAGCGAGTCGTCGTCACCTGGCATCGGTACCCGCCGGAGCTGCGCGAGCTGTTCCGTCAGTACCCGAATATTGAATTTATTCTGCAGACGACTGAATTTTCCGAGGACAATATGATGTCGTGCTCGACGCGGCTTTTCGAGGTGCAATATCTGGCGGGCCTGATTGCCGGCTTCCAGACAAAGACGGACGTGGTCGGCTATGTGGCGCCGTTTCCCTGCGTGGAGGTCAATCGGGGACTGAACGCGTTCACCATCGGCGTGAAGCGTGCGAATCCGGCGGCGCATGTGAAGGTGGCGTGGTCCGGCGACTGGAACACGCCGGATCGGGAGCGCGCGGCGGTGGATGCCCTGACGATGGAAAACGTGGACGTGCTCTCTTATCAGCAGGACGGGCGCACGGTGGCGGACGCCGCCGAGAACCGGGGCATAGACTATATCGACGCCCATGAGCTGCATCCGGAACACGAGCACTGCCTGACCGCCGTGCAGTCGGATTGGCGGACGGTTTACTACAATCTTTTGAGCCGGCATGTCCGCACCGGACGCATGGCGAACGCGAACAATTATCTTTGGCAGGGCTTTCTCGAGCATATCGTGACGGTGGCGCCTTTGAGCGAGCGGGTGTCGCCGAGGGCGCGGGAGGCTGTCACACGGTCCGTCCGGGATCGTTCCAAGGGCGAGCGCCTGATTTACGGCGGGGAAATCTACGACAACAACGGCGTGAAGCGGTGCGACGAGAAAGAAATCCTCAGCAACGAATACCTCAGAGTTCACATGAATTGGCTGGTAAAGGGGGTCGAGCAGGTTGAATAACGAAACGGGAGCCAGCAAGGGCAAAAACATATTCAGCTTCGCGGCCCGGCTCGTCCTGTCCTTTGCCGTGTTCGTCTTCATTATCAGCAGCATCGGATTGCTCGTACATTGGAAAATGAATGTGCTGATCGATTTCGAGGCGACGCATTTTGTCCGGGACAAGACGCAGGACGCGGCCAACGACCTGACGCTGCAGCTTGACAGCGTGGCGCGGGAACTGGAAGACGCGGGCGACCTTTTCATGCGTGAAAATTTGCGCCCCGCGTCGTTCGTCGATGCGCTGGCGGCCCGCGACCCGTCGGCGACTATCGGTATCGTCGAGTACGGCGGCAATGTGGTGGCCGGCATGCCGCTCTACAAGGAAACAAGCGAGCAGATCGGATACAGCTTCCGCGGCGCGCGCTCCATCCGCAATTATCCGGGGCGGGGCGTGCTGGTGACGGTGCCTGT
>JAGAZS010000090.1 GCA_017939945.1 Schwartzia sp. (in: firmicutes) | reverse complement strand
AGGCGCAAATCATCGTGGAGACGTATATGGGGACGACGCGGCACAAGATCGGCGGGCGCGGCAAGATGATGGTGGTCACGTCGTCGCGGCTGGCGGCGGTGCGGTATTTCCATGAGTGCAAGCGGTACATCGCCGAGAAGGGATATACCGATGTCGGCGTTTTGGTGGCGTTCTCCGGCGTGGTGAAGGACGGCGGCGAGGAATGGACCGAGCCGAAGCTGAACGTGCGGGCGGACGGCAGCCACATCGGCGAGGCGCAGACAAAGGCGGAGTTCCGCGAGAATTTCCATCTGCTGATCGTGGCGGAGAAGTACCAGACGGGATTCGACGAGCCGCTGCTCCACACGATGATCGTGGACAAAAAGCTCCGGGGCGTCAAGGCGGTGCAGACCCTTTCCCGACTGAACCGGACGTGTCCCGGCAAAACGGACACCTTCGTGCTGGATTTCGTCAACACGAAAGAGGACATACAGGAAGCGTTCCAGCCCTTTTATCAGGAAACGACGCTGGAAAGCGAGGTCAACGCCGATCTCCTGTACCAAGTGCAAAAGAAATTGCGGGGCTACGCCGTCTATTCCGACGAGGAGATCGCCGCGTTCGCGAAGGAGTATTTCGGCTACGGGAAGCAGGACGACCGGGCGATGGGGCGCATGACCAGCATATTGAAGCCCGTCGCCGACCGATACAACGGGCTGGCGCCCGACGGGCGCTACCAGTTCCGCCGCCTGTGCCGAAACCTAGCCAAATGGTACGGCTACATCTCCCAAGTGGCGCGGATGTTCGACAAGGAGCTGCACAAGGAGTGCGCGTTTGTCCGTTACCTTTTGGGGCTTTTGCCCGCAGAAGAGGCGCAGATGATCGACCTCGAAGGAAAACTGCGGCTCGAATATTACAAGCTGCAAAAGACCTTTGAGGGAAATATCGAGCTGAAAGAGGAATCTGCCGGCTACAAGCCCGCCACCGCGAAAGGCCCGGCGAAGCCGGAGGAAAAGCAGCCGCTGGACGAGATCATCGAGAAAATCAACGAGCAGTACAAAGGGCAGTTCACCGACGGGGACCGGGTGATGCTGACGGCGTTGCGGTCGAAGCTGATGGAAAACGAGAAGCTCAAATCTTCGGCGCGGACCAGCGACCCGCAGATTTTCATGGGGAGCATTTTCCCGAAAGCCTTCGGCACGGCGGCGAACGAAAGCTATCTGGAATCGCAGGAAACGTACACGTCGCTGTTCGAGGACAAGGCGAAATACAACGCCGTGATGCACGCGCTGGGCGCGTTTCTCTACCGCGAGATGCGGGAAGAATTTGAAGTATGAAGCGACAATATCATTCATGTATGGGGGGAATGGCTATGTACTTGGGAGAGAACATCAAAAAGCTGGGATTCGGGCTCATGCGGCTGCCGCAGAAGGACGGCGTCATCGACGTGGAGCAGGTGAAGGTCATGGTGGACAAATTCCTCGCGGCGGGATTCACCTATTTCGATACGGCGTGGGCGTACCCCGGCAGCGAGGACGCTATCCGTCAGGCGCTCGTCGAGCGGTATCCGCGCGAGAAATTCCAGCTCGCCACGAAAAACGCGGCTTGGATCAACTGCAAAACGCGGGCGGACGCGATCGCGCAGTTTGAGACGTCGCTGAAACAGACCGGCGCGGGCTATTTCGATTTTTACCTGCTGCACAATCTCGGCGAGAGCCGCACGAAATTCTTTGACGACTTCGACATGTGGTCCTTCGTGCAGGAAAAGAAGAAGGAAGGGAAAATCCGTCACGCCGGGTTTTCGTTCCACTCGACGCCGGAAGAATTGGAAGAAATCCTGAAGGCGCACCCGGAAATGGAGTTCGTGCAGCTCCAGATCAACTACGGCGACTGGGAGAATCCCGCCATCCAGTCCCGCGCCTGCTACGAGATGGCGCGCAAATACGACAAGCCCGTCGTCATCATGGAGCCGGTCAAGGGCGGAATGTTGGCGAATCCGCCGGAAAGCGTCAAAAAAATCCTCGCGGCGGCGGAGCCGGAAGCGTCCTGCGCATCGTGGGCGGTGCGTTTCGCGACGAATCTCGACGGGCTGGTCACGGTGCTTTCGGGTATGTCCAGCGTGGAGCAGATGGAGGACAACCTTTCTTATATGAAAGATTTCCAAAAGCTGACGCCGGAGCAGGAGAAAACCATCGAAAAGGCGCGGGAAGCCCTCGCGAAAATCCCCATCATCCCCTGCACGACCTGCAACTACTGCGCGAAGGTCTGCCCGCAGAACATCGGCATTTCCGGCTCCTTCACCGCGATGAATTATTTGACGCTTTACGGCGACAAAGCGGCGGCCCAGCATCAGGAAAACTGGCTCGTAAAGATGCACGGGAAAAAGCCCGCCGCCGAATGCGTAAAATGCGGCGCTTGCGAGAAAGCCTGCCCGCAGCATATCGCAATCCGCGCGGAGCTGGAAGCCGTCGCCAAGGCGCTGGCGTAAGAACGACAAAAACAGAACAGCAAAAAAGCTCACGTCTTGCCGGGGGGCAAAACGTGAGCTTTTTTGTTCAATCGGAAATATCCACGTCCGGCGCGACGAGAACGGCATAACCGGGATAGGCGGCGCTGATTTCCTCGGTCAGTATGCGCACGCCCTCCTTTCGGTCGATATCGAAACTCATCACGACGTCGCAGCGCAGGGCTTTTTTCTCCGGCTCTACGTAAAAGCCGTGGAACTGCAACGCCCAGTCGTGGGCCATGACGATTTCCCGCACCTTTTTTTGCATTTCCGCGGCCGCGCCGTCGCCGGTGTTGTGGGAATAGACGCCGACGCCGACAAGGAACACGCCGGTGGCGTCCACGACCTTCCGCTCCAGTTTCCGCGTCAGGCGATCCACCTCCGCCACCGTCATAGTGTCCGGCAACTCGAGATGCACGGAGCCGAGGTTCGTGTCCGGCCCGTAGTTGTGCAGGACGAGATCGTATGCGCCGCGCACTTCCGGCTCTTCGTTCAAGAGGCTCTTGATTTGCCGCGACAGCTCTTTGTCCATGCGCACGCCGAGAATGTCGTCCAGCGTTTCCTTCATCATGTCGATGCCCGCTTTGATGATAAAGCAGGAAATGACGACGCCCACGTATGCCTCCAGCGAAATGCCCGTGAAGACAAAAATCAGCGCCGAGGCGAGAACGGACAGGGACAGCACCGCGTCGAAGGACGCGTCCGCGCCGGAGGCAATCAGCGCGCCGGAGTTCGCCTTTTCGCCCTGCGCCTTGACGTAGCGGCCGAGAACCACCTTCACGACCACGGCGAGGGCGATAATGACGAGAGCCGTGCTGCTGTAATCCGGCGTTTCCGGTTCGAGAATTTTCTTCACCGACTCCACGGCGGAGGTGATACCGGCGTACAGCACGAGGCCGGAGACGATCATCGCGCTCAGGTACTCCACGCGTCCGTAGCCATAAGGGTGCTCCTTGTCCGGCGCCTTTCCCGCCAGCTTCGCGCCTAAGATGGTAATCACCGACGACATGGCGTCGGAAAGATTGTTCACCGCGTCGAGAATCACGGCGATGGAATTCGCCGCGAAGCCGATGACGGCTTTTGCCGCCGCCAATAGCACATTGGCAAGGATGCCGATGACGCTGGTGCGGACGATGATCTTGTTCCGGCTGTCCGCCGAAAGATTCTGCGCTGCTTGTTCGTTATTGTTTTCCATGTCATACAACTCGCTGTTAGAAATTTTATTTCTTACAGCGAGTGCATAAGACGTCAGACGCGCTGTAAGTGCGGATGTAACCTGTGCAAAACAGTCCAGTGGACTGTTTTTGGCGTATCTCAGATAAAGAATTTATCTGAGATTAGTATTAGTTGTTCGCAATGTCCTTT
>JAGAZS010000006.1 GCA_017939945.1 Schwartzia sp. (in: firmicutes) | reverse complement strand
GCTTTTGTCCCGCTATTGCGAAGCGAATAACATTGCCATGGAACAAGAAATCGGAAAGGAGATCGGCTGATGACTAAAAAGAAGCCGGAATCATTGACAAAGGCGCAATTAGAAGCTATCGGCAGGGCAGAAGCCCAGCTTGAAGCTTACAAAAAAGCGAAAGCGGCGAAAATTGTCTTCTGCAATATCGCGTGGATGAAGCATTATCATGGAATCACTGAGAACGACAAACCGAAAAACGGCGGCTCCTTCGTGACTGAAACGGGCGACGCATGGGAGAGCCTCAACTTTTTTCCGCGCAATCATGTTTGCTATGGCTATGTCCAGCACAGGGGAAACAACTTGGACCTCGCCCGTGTCGAGCGTGGTGCGGAAGGAGCCGATGCGGTTCATGATGTGACCGTCGTATGGGTTGCGACGGGAGAGAGTGGGCGGCGCATCGTCGGATGGTATGAGCACGCCGATATGTACCGGGAATGGCAGACCTTTTTTGACAACACACTTGGCGAAGCGCATACAAGCTGGGATCATGTATTTCGGGCAAACGAGCAGGATGTGTTCCTGATTCCCGAAGATGAACGGGAGTTTGCGATCCCGACAGCATCGCAGGCGGGGCAAGGGCGCGGCATGGGACGATCTCATATTTGGTACGCCGATTCCGATTCTGTCCGCAAAAAGTTTATTCCGAAGGTGTTGGACTATCTGCGCTCCGTCAAAAAGAAATGTCCTCCCGTGTATCCGTCACGGGAGGACATGATGAAACCGTATGCGATTTTCGCGGATCAGCCGGAGCCGATGGAACAACTCGCTGAAACCCTTTCGGAACACGGCGAGCATCTTATGGCAATTCAGCTTTTGAATCGGGCTGTGGCACTTTTCGATGCTTCCCCTCGTCTATGTTTTCACCGTAGCGTCGCGCTCGAAAAGTTTCTGCTGTACGACGAAGCGGCGGAGGCGTTCAAAGATGCACTTCTGAAGATAACGGCAGAAAAACGTGAACACGACCTCGAAGTCGAATGTTTAGGGCATCTCTCATGGATTTATCAATTGACGGAGCAATATTTCCTCGCTTGGCACATCGAAGAACGACTGCTTGCCATTGCTGATTGCGAGGAAGATGCCGCGCTCGCGCTTTATAACATGATGTGCATTGCGATAAACGGAAATGACATGGAACGCGCGAGAAAAGCACTGAAACAATATGACCAGTTGCAGACAAACTATCTTGCAGATGAAGTAAAGAAAATACGAAAACCCCTGCAATGAACCAAGAGAAACAACCGCAAAAAATCCACGAAAATCCTTCACCCAAGGTCTTTCGTGGATTTTTTGTCTCCAATACGTTCTGCATTTGCCTATTTCATCAATCCGCTATATCTTTCGGCGCGATACGCACGATTGTCCCGTCCGGCTCGCGATAGACGGCCTCGGCAATCATCGCGTTCCGAAGCATCCTGCGGCAAAGAAGACATGGCTTGCCGGAAGCGAGGCTTCCGTCCGCGTTGTAGCCTTCGATGTAAATCGTCGCCCCCTGCATCTTGACCGGATCGGCGTTGATGATCGCGTTCTGTTCGGCATGGACGGCGACGCAAAGCTCATAATTCTGCCCTTTCGGCACATTCAGACGCTCCCGCTCGCAAATGCCCGTGTCGATGCAGTTCGCCTCGCCGCGCGGCGCGCCGTTGTACCCGGTGCTGATAATGATCCTGTCCTTGACGATGATTGCGCCGTAGCGACGGCGCAGACAAGTCGAGCGCCGCCCTACCGCCTTCGCGATTTCCAGGAAATATTCCGTCCATTCGGGCCGCGTCTGTATTTGGTTATTGCTCATTCCAAATTCCCCCTATCCGCAAAAAGGCGGCAGATTCTCCTGCCGCCTTGCAATGAATCAATGTTCGTTCATAAGATACCGCTGCGCCAAAATGACCGCGACAAAATCATCGACCGGCTCCGGCGGTACCTGCATGCCCGTCGGCAAAAAACGCCGCCATCCTGTTGGCGGATGGGCTTTCCAATACGCGACTTTCGCGTCGTCGGTGGTCCGGTACTCGTCCACGATTTCCACAGGAATGTCGGGAAGCGCCGCACGGATTTTTTCCTCGGCCGCGCGGCTCGTCGTCCCGTTTCCCAGCAGGATAAGCTCCGGCCGGAATTTTATCGCACGCGCCGTCAATTCATCCGCCAACCGGGCTGTTGCGACGACAGCCCGCTCCAGCACGTTCCCGTCTTCATCGACGACAGCAACGCCGCATTTCTCACGCCCCGGATCGACGGCCGCGACCACCATTCCCATTCCTTCTTCCCGCACGCTATTCCGCCGTGTTCTCCATGGTCACCTGCAAGCGCAGACGAAGCGGTCCGAGGGAATCCGTTTCCTCCTTTGCGTAGGCGCTGATAACGCCGGGACCGCGTCCCGCCATGACGGCATTCACCGCCTCGTAGAACTGCGAGCTGCCCATGACGCCGACGCTGCCCCGAATCGGATCGGGCAGGATCCCTTTTTCCTTCGCCGCCGCGTTGACTTCCTGCAGGAAACGCATGACAATCGTTTCCGCCTCGGCGGTCTGGTCGCTGGTAAGAACGAAAGGACGCGACAGGATGAATTCGCCTTCCTTGTAAATCGTGCGGTTGGCAAAAAGCTGCAGTCCTGTGCGCACCGGCTCCCCGCGGACGAGATTGCCCGCCGCGACGATACGGACGACCGTATCCACGCCGCCCTCGGCGATTTTTTCCGCCGCCTCTTCATACTCCGGCGTGTAAATCCAGATGTAATTTTCTTCCCTGTCGCCTTCGAGCCGATCCGCCGCGCTCGTATTCGCAAGCTGGATCAACGCGCCAAGATCGGAACGTATCTCTTCTACTGAACGCCCCGTACGGACGACGCCGCTGGCAAGCACTTCCCCGGCGCGGAAGACGATATCGCCCTCGCGCATAATCAGGAGACCTTCGCGAAGTGCTTCCGTCCGCTCTTCCAGTTCCTTGTTTTCCGAAGCCAACGCTCCGTTCTGCGAAGACAATGTCTCATTTTGCGCCGTAAGCTCCTGCTTCGCAGCCTCCAACTGCGAATTCCCTTTGGCCAGTTCCTGCGCGCGCGCCTCCAGGGTCGCCTGCTCCTTTTGCAGCGCGTCCACTTCCCCCTGGGATTTTTTCAGCGCCGCGCTGGCTTCCCGCTGTTCCTTCTCGGAAGCCGCGAGCCGTTCGCTGGCTGCGTCGAGCCGCGACTGGGTATCGCGCATCTCCTCGTTGAGCTTTTCCATGCCGAAAAGCGCAACGCGCACGTTTTCCGAAGCCGCCGCCAACACCGCGAAGGTCAGCGTCGTAATCAGGACCCCCGTCACGATCGTGACAATCACCGAGGTATGACGCGGCCGCAGACCGAACAGGGACAATTTCTTTTTCCCGACCTTCGACCCGACGCGGTCGCCGATGACCGCAATCGCGCCGCCCGTCACAATCAGAGCCGCTATCAGAACGATTCCATACATAAGCCCCTCTACGCCTTCTTTCGTAAAGTTCCGGAAGCCAAGTTACCGCGACGCCTGCCGGATGAAGAACAGCCCCGCGAAGAAACAAATGATATTAGGCAGCCACAACGCGAACCAAAGCGGCAGCGTGCCATTCTGTCCGATAGCTCCCGTCAGCACCATCAAGACGTAATAAAAGAAAATGACGATAAGACTGACGGCAAAACCGCGCGACGATCCGGACCGGTTCGGCTGGAGCCCGAGGGGCATCCCGATGATAGCGAACACGAAGCTCGCGAAGGGAATTGTGAATCGCTGGTACATCTCGGTTTCCAGCTTACTCGTATTGACATATTGAGCGGAAAGGATCTTGATCTGCTCCTTCAGCTCCCGGATAGTCATCGCCTCAGGCTTTTTCTGGGAATTGACGATTTCCCGCGGGCTTTGCTCCACGGGAAGTGTTTGCGTATCGAAATGCATGGTATGACGCTTTGCCTGCTCGATGCTCTCATCTTTCGTGATATCGTAAATAATGCCCTGATGCATCACCCAACGGTCGCCCTTCCATTCCGCGTAGGCCGCGTTCTCGACGTGGGTAACCTTGCCCTTCTCGAAAAGCTGCATCGTGATGCCTTCCATTTGCTGCGTCTCTCCGTTGAAACGCCGAGCGTAAATCAGCCGCTCAATCAGTCCGGACTTGATGTCCTTGATGATGATATGATCCTGAGTCTTCGGGGCGGTGTTTCCCTTGATCTCATAATTGAGAACCCGCTCGTAAGCGGCGTTGGACCACGGCACGATATATTCATTGGACCAGACGGAAAACAGGCTCATAACGAAGCCGAGGATGAGTCCCGGCACGCAAAGCCGTCGGAAACTGATGCCGCAAGACTGCATCGCAGTAATCTCACTGCCGCCGGAAAGCCGCCCGAAGGCCAGAAGCGTCGCCAATAGCATCGACATCGGGAACGTCCAGAGAACGACGCCCGGCAAGCTCAATATGAAAATCTTCGCCACCGACGCAAAGGAAGCGCCATACTCCGTGATGTACTCGGCAATGCGAAACAGCGTCCCCGATCCGACAAAGACGGCCGTGAACGCGCATATGCTGAACAGGAAGGTCATCGCGACCTCCTGAAATATGTATCGGTCCAAAATGCGGATATGCATAGGCAATTTGCTC
>JAGAZS010000089.1 GCA_017939945.1 Schwartzia sp. (in: firmicutes) | reverse complement strand
ATTGTTTTCCCTGCACCTTCGCCGCGATTGTCCAAGTATGACCGTGCAGGCGGTCGCATTTCCCCGGATATCCTTCCACGCGATGCGCCGCGTCAAACGTACATTTAACTTCCAATTCAAACACAAACGACACGCTCCTAAAACTACACCTATTATATAATCACGCAAGAGTTTACCACTTTCTCCGAGCTTTGCCAAGAACGGCATATAAAAATGGTTTGCAGGATTGGACAAGCAGATAGATTCGTGCTATAATTACACACGCTGAATGATTGCGCTCGTAGTCCAGTGGATAGGACGTTAGCCTCCGGAGCTGAAAGCGTGGGTTCGACTCCCGCCGAGCGCACCAAAAAAATCGCCCTTGCAAATTTCTTTGCAAGGGCTTTTCTGTTTATCCGGTATTTCCTTAAACTGCGATGCGCGCGCTGTTTTCCGACGGAAACAGCCGGGCGCGGAAAGAGTCCGTGAGCCTTACCTCGACGCTGTCCAGCGCTGCTTCAAACTCCGCAGCTTCCGTCCCGGACGTCAGCATCGTCATCTTTTCGAGAACAAAGGAAGCCACAAGGCGCGCGCCTTCATCAACGGCAACTTCGGAGCCGTCCTTCCCATAAGCGCGGACAGCCAGCGGCCGGTTTTTCGGGAGCACGAGCAGAATATCGGCGCCCACTCCGTTACGGTCGGAAAGAAGAAGCGTCATCCCGCTTTTTTGCGGGCTGATTCCCCGAAGCTCGTCCCACACGATATAACGAACGCCGTCCAGCGTTATTTTTTTCAATTCCCGCATTTCAACCGCCTCCGTCAGTGCCGACCTGCGTCAAGCAAGTCCCTTTCTGTTTGCATGAACAGTATAGCAGGCAGGAAATTGACGGTAAATAGATTTTTATGCGTTTTACATTGCAAATCGTGCTATAATATGAACGCTTAGCGAACGCGAGCCGGAGGCGAAGCGCGAGCTTAGCGAGAATATATGCCCTTTGGGTATAATACGCATGAGGTGAACATCATGCCGGAGTATGAGAAGAAAGGGTATCTGGTGCAGGATTTCAAAGTGTTCCGTCTGAACACCCCGATGCCGCGCCCAATCCCCTTCCATTATCATGATTTCCACAAAATCATTCTTTTTCTCGACGTCAAAGGCGATTATATTATCGAAGGTACCTCCTATCCGCTGGGAGCTCGGGATATCGCGTTCGTGCGGGAAGGCGAGATTCATCGCCCCGCGATTGACGGGAAAAGCCCTTACGAGCGAATCGTCATTTATATAGCTCCCGGCTTTCTCGCGCGAGTTTCGCGTCCCGGAGCGGATCTATCTTCCTGCTTCCGCCGCGAACCCGGCAAAGCGGGCGTAATGCGCCTCGCCTCCGGTCATTCCCATGAGCTTTTGTCGCAGATGGAAAAACTGGAACGCACGGCGCGAAGCGAAGGCTTCGCCAACAGTCTTTACACCGAAGCGCTTTTTGTCGAGTTCATGATTCTGCTGCACCGCGCACTTTTCTCCCATGAGCTCGGCACCGTAAAAAAAGCGGCGTCAGATGAAAAAATCCAGCCGCTGCTCGGCTATATCGCATGCCATCTGGCAGAGGATCTTTCGGCGGACGCCCTGGCACAGGAAGTGTTTCTGAGCAAATTTTACCTGATGCGGAGATTCAAGGCGGCAACCGGATACAGCCTGCACCGCTACGTCACAATGAAGCGGCTGCTCCATGCGCGGTCGCTTTTAGTTGAGTCGCCGGAACGCGCGATTACCGAGATCAGCACGGATTCCGGCTTTGCCGATTACACGGCATTCTTCCGTGCCTTCAAGGCACAGTTTTCCCTTACTCCGCAGGAATGGCGCAAGCTGCACGCAAAGAAATAAATTACTTTTTGTCCAATGCTTTCAGCGATTCCGCCGCATTGTCAAGCCAATGCCCCTCATAGGTTTCAATGGCTCCGGCGTCGCAGGCTGCGGCGAGCTTCGGGTCGATGGGGATATGGCCGAGCACGGGAAGATCATATTTTGCCGCGACGGACGGCAGATGGCTTTCGCCGAAAATACGATGCTCCTTGCCGCAGTCCGGGCAACGGAACGACGCCATATTCTCCAAAAGGCCGAGAATCGGTATGTCCATCATCTTCGCCATATTGACGGCTTTTTCGACAATCATCAACGCCAAATCCTGCGGCGAAGTCACGACGAGAATGCCGTCCACCGGCAACGACTGGAACACAGTCAGCGGCACGTCGCCGGTGCCCGGCGGCATATCGACAAACAGATAATCTACTTCGTTCCAAATGATGTCCTGCCAAAACTGCTTGACAATGCCGGCAATAATCGGGCCGCGCCAAAGCACCGGATCGGTGCTGTTTTGCAGCAGCAGATTCATCGACATGAGCTGGATTCCGCCGTCGCTGACGAGAGGATATGCTCCGGATTCCGAGCCCCGGATTGTGCCGCTGACGCCGAACAGCTTCGGAATTGACGGTCCCGTGACGTCGGCGTCAAGAATGCCGACGGAATAACCGGCTTGGCTCATTGTGACGGCGGAAAGAGCCGTTACCAAAGACTTTCCGACGCCGCCCTTGCCGCTGACGACAGCCACGACGTGCTTGACACTGCTAAGCTCGTGCGGCTTGACTTGCAGATTCTGCGGCTCCTGCCGCTGATCGCAGTCAACGCCGCAAGTGTCGCAATTCCGGTCGCAATTCGTTTCGCTCATAATGGGTTCCTCCTACATATATAATGAAAGTATCATATCATATAACGAAGCCAAATGACAAATCCTTCCGCCCCAAATTGACAAACGTGGAAATGTGTTTTACTATCGATATAATAGAATTAAGAGTAAAATATCGCGGAGGCTGTTTGTGGATACAGACAACGTGTATCGCCGGATAGAGGTTTTCTATCAAAGGCGCAGGGAATTGAATAAGATTATACGGAAACAGCGAATGGAACGATATTTTCGTGAATTGGCGTGGAAGGGAAAAAGCGATCTTCTGCTGCGACGGATTTTCGGCGTCGTCTCTTCGATGCTGAAATATATGTTGCGCCAGAAATTATACTTCTTTTCGCTATTGACACGGTACGATTACGTCGAAATATTTTATCTTTATGCGGCCTCAAGACCTAAGCTTCGATTGATTGAAAAAAATGTTGAGTTATTTTTTGATTGCCTGGAGCAATTTTTGAAGGCCATGGCTCCGAACGACGCCGAAGCGGAAAAATCCCTTTCGGAAGGGCATGATTTGTTCTATGAGCACGGCTTTTTCTCGATACCGGAACGACAAGAGTACGATGCGTTTTGCGATACTTTGGAGCACACGGAGGAAATCGACGAAGACGCGCTGAACCATTTGAACGAAATACTGGACAGCCTTATCGCCGATATGATCCGGTTTTTTCAGCGGAAAGAGCTTCATGCGGATTTTGCCCGTGCGGTCGTTCTCTACGCGGGGCCTTATATAAAGCCGGAAGAAGCGGACGAAAATTGGTGGATGGGCTTCTGGGATTATTTTTTCTTCGATTATCACCGCAAGACAGATGATTTATCGCCGGCCCACTATTATCTCGACCATGAAAAAGGCCGCCTGTCGACAGAGGAAAGCTATGTCCTGCGTGACTTGACGCGGGCAAAGTTGAAAATTTTCTGCGTAAACCGCCTGGAAGATGATTTCGCAATCTGCACCGACCTGCTTTCCGAAGAAACCTTCGAGCTCCCTTGCCCCGACGCTGCTTT
>JAGAZS010000088.1 GCA_017939945.1 Schwartzia sp. (in: firmicutes) | reverse complement strand
GGCAATCGCCGGAAGGTCTATGGACGTGCGCCCGCAGGTCGGGCACGAAATCATCGTCGGTCCATATTCACGCATGCCAAGCGATTTCAAAATCTCGTTTGCCACGCGTACCTCGACGACAGGATCACCGGTCAGCGATACGCGGATTGTGTCGCCGATGCCCTCGGCAAGCAACGCCCCGATACCGACTGCTGACTTGATCATACCTGTGGTCGGCGTCCCCGCCTCGGTGATACCGAGATGAAGCGGATAATCGACCGTTTTACTCATCAGCCGATAGGCCACCAACGTCAGCGGGACGTCATGGGCCTTCAGCGATATTTTCATATCGTAAAAATCCTGCGCTTCGAGAATTCGGACGTGCTCCATCGCCGACTCGACAAGAGCTTCCGCAGTGACGCGCCCGTATTTTTCCAGAAGTTTTTTATCCAGGGAGCCGCCGTTGACGCCGATGCGGATTGGAATCCCGGCCGCTTTCGCCTCGCGCACCACGGCCTTGACTCGTTCCTCGCCGCCGATGTTTCCTGGATTCAGCCGGAGTGCCGAAATACCTTGCCGAATCGCCTCCAGCGCCAACCGATAGTCAAAATGAACGTCGGCCACCAACGGCACGTCCACGGAACGAATAATATCTCCTAACGCCTTCGCCGAATCCATATCCGGCACCGCGAGCCGCACAATATTGCACCCCGCTTCGGTCAGCGCGTGAATCTGAGTGACCGTCGCAGAGACGTCCGCTGTCTTGGTATTAGTCATCGACTGCACGGAGACCGGAGCCCCACCACCGATTGCCACCTTGCCGATATGGATCTGTCTCGTTTTCTTGCGCTCCATACCTTCATCCCCCGAAGAAAATCCGCACGATATCATTTTTCGTCGCAAAAAGCATCAGAGCGACGAGTACCGTGATACCCGCAATCTGCGTATAATGCATTGCCTTCTCCCCGAGCGGTTTTCCACGTAACGCCTCAAGCAGCAAAGTTACAAAATGGCCGCCGTCCAGAGCCGGAACCGGCAACAGGTTGATAATACCAAGGTTCAGGCTCAGCAAGGCGGCAAAGTTCATTAACGCGGTAAAACCAAGCTTCGCCACCGTTCCTGTCATTTGCATGACCCCCAATGGCCCAGCCAGTTCAGCCGCGGCTTCTCCGGTGAAAATTTGCACGAGCCCTTCAATCATATGGTAAATGACATATCCCGTCTTAAAAAGCGCTGCCTCCGCCGCCTCGATCACACTTGGCTGCCAAGTATCCAGTGCTCCCATACTGCCGATAATCATACGATTATTTTGTTTGTCAAAAACGGGAATCACCGTTGCCTGTCGTGCTTCATCTCCCCTGTGATAGGCAATCTTCATTGGGCTTCCGTCCGCACCGTGCACAATACGCACAATATCGTCCCATTCGTTGACCGGTTCTTCATTTATAGAGTCTATTCGGTCACCGCTTTGCAGCCCTGCCATCGCCGCCGGCTGGTCAGGCATGACCTCTCCCAGTTCCGGGCGCGTCGAAGGCGAGCTGAGTCCCACGATCATAAAAATAAAGAAAAAAATCACAATCGGAAGCAGAAAATTCATCAACGGCCCCGCCACGATGACAATCATACGTTTCCAGACCGGCTTTTCGCAATAGCCTCGATCCCCCGCGTCATTTTCCGCAGGATCCATACCCGCAATGTCGTTGAAACCGCCAAGGGGTACGCAACGTATCGAGTATTCCGTTTCGCCTATTTTTTTGCTCACGATTTTGGGCCCAAAACCAATAGCAAATTCATCGACACGCATGCCCGTTGCCTTTGCCATGATGAAATGCCCAAACTCATGAAAGAGTACGAGCAATCCGAAAACAAAGACAGAGGCAACTATCGTTAAGACCATCGTCACACCTCTTTATTCTCCAAAAACTTTCGTACAAATGCCCGCGCCCGCGCATCCGCTTCGCAAAGCGTTTCGAAGGACGGATGTGCGACGTTTTCCTGCGCGTCCATCGCGCGCTCGATGCATTCATAAATATCCAAAAAACCGATACGTCCGGCGAGGAACGCCGCGACCGCTGTCTCGTTGGCCCCGTTCAGCACGCAGGGCATGGTACCTTCCGCCTTTCCCGCCTCATAAGCGAGAGCAAGACCACGAAATGTTTTCATGTCCGGCGGCTCGAAGGAAAGGCCCATGCGCGTCTTAAAATCCATGCGCCCGAAATTCGCCGCCTCGCGTACCGGATAAGTCAGAGCATATTGAATCGGCAACCGCATATCAGGCAAGCCGAGCTGGGCCATCACCGCACCGTCGCGGAATTCCACCATCGAATGCAAGATACTCTGCGGATGCACGGCAACTTCGATTTTTTCATAGGGCACGTCGTACAGCCAATGCGCCTCGATAACTTCCAAACCTTTATTGACCAATGTCGCCGAATCGACGGTAATTTTCTTGCCCATCGACCACGTCGGATGTTTGAGGCAATCCGCCACCGTGACCGATTGCAATTCCTCCGTCGTCTTGCCTCGAAACGGGCCGCCTGAAGCCGTCAGGATCAGCCGCTCCACCGTTTCGCGCCGCTCACCTTGCAAGCATTGGAACAGTGCACAGTGCTCACTGTCCACAGGCAGGATTGGAACGCCCTTTTCCTTCGCCAACGCCGTCACAAGCTCCCCCGCAACGACCAGTGTTTCCTTGTTCGCGAGAGCAATCGTTTTTCCTGCCTTGAGCGCTGCCAATGTCGGCGCAAGCCCCGCGAATCCAACCATCGAAGTGACGACCGTATCCGCTTCGTCATCAGCCGCCGCGTCGAGAAGCGCTTTTTCTCCGACCAGAATTTCCGTTTTCCCATGATACCGTTCGCGAAGCCGAGCCGCCGCCGTTTCGTCGACCAGCACGGCTGTTTTCGGAGAAAACTCCTCGATTTGTTGCAAAAGCACCTCATCGCTTGTATTCGCCGCCAGCACTGATACGCAAAAAAGCTCCGGATGGCTCCGCACGACGTCGAGAGTCTGCGTGCCGATCGAGCCGGTCGAGCCGAGAATCGCAAGCCGCTTCACCGTCACTCAGAATCCCTCCATAATCTTCAAGAAATAATACACGAATGGAATTACGAACATCGCACTGTCAAAACGGTCTAGCACGCCGCCGTGTCCGGGAATCAGCACCCCAGAATCCTTGATTCCAGTATAACGTTTGACCACCGACTCCACAAGATCGCCCACCGTCGCGACAAGCGCAATCACAACGCCGAGCACAACCATCAAAGGCAACGAATATTCTATTGCATGCCCCAGAACCGCAACAGAAATCGCCGTTCCGACAACGCCGCCGTAAAATCCTTCTCTCGTTTTCTTCGGGCTGATTGTCTCGCAAAGTTTTGTCTTTCCGAAAGCAAAACCGGTGAAATAAGCAAAAGTATCACTTGCCCAAGTGCCGATGAGGGCAATCCAAAGCCACGCGCACCCAGTTTCCATATCACCAACGGGCGTAGAAACCAATTCCGAAGCCTTCCAGAAACGAAGCAACAGCAAATGCACAAGGGATAACCCTACATACATAACTCCCGCCACGGAAACGACAGCCTGCGGTACCGAGAAATGCCGAAAAAACAGCACCGCCAGAAGCATCAACCAGAGAGAAAACAAAGTCGCCGCTGCCGTCAAAAACTCAGTTCTTCCAAAATAGGCCGCAGCCCAAAAACACGCCATCGCCGCCATGCCGCTCCAGTATGCCGGTTCCATATCTTTATGACGGAATGCCTGCGCATATTCATGCCAACCAATCATCATAAGCAGGAGAACGGCCGCGCCGAACGCTGCCCCTCCGGTTTGAATGATAAACGCTGCAATAGCTATTCCGATAATTCCAGAAACAACACGAATTGCCAAGATTACACCTCTATTTATTCTTCAAGCCGCCAAAACGGCGCTTGCGTTTTCCGAAATCCTTGAGCGCCTCAACATAACAGGCGGGCGTAAAATCCGGCCAATTTGTATCCGTAAACCAAAACTCCGCGTAAGCCGCCTGCCAAAGCAGGTAATTGCTGAGCCGCATATCGCCCCTGGTGCGAATGACAAAATCCACCGGCGGCAACCCTTCCGTATCGAGACAGCTTTCAAAAAGCTTTTCGTCCACATCTTCCGGCGAAACCTCTCCTGCCTGCACACGTCGCGCAATCTGCCTTGTCGCGCGCAGTATCTCATCCTTTCCGCCATAGTTCATCGCGACATTGAAACGGACGCCCGTATTGTCCTTCATCCGATCCACCGCAACTCGCGCAAGGTCCTTCAGCGCAGGTGAAAGCTCATCCATGCGTCCGAGGAAACGAAGCTTCACGTTGTCCTCGTCCATCTCGTCAATTTCTTTCGACAAATAATCAACAAAAAGCCGCATCAGAAAATCGACTTCCGTATACGGCCGCTTCCAGTTTTCCGTGGAAAACGCATATACCGTAAGCGCCGGAAGCTCAAGGTCGATAGCCACCTTCAATACTTGTTTCAGCGCGTCCACACCCGCCGAATGCCCCGCCGTCCGGAGCAGTCCGCGCCCTTCGGCCCAGCGTCCGTTCCCATCCATGATAATGGCCGTATGGATAGGCAGCCGCTCGCGATCTATTCCTTTGTATAATGGGTTTTCCGATGCCTCATTGGAAGGCCGGGAATCCCGAAATATTTTTTTCCACATATCGCGCCCTCCGCACAAGACGAAAAAACAGGCCCCTCTCGCAATTCCAAGAGGGACCCCTCATTCTCTCCAATCATGGAGTTTCCCATCAAGGAGCGGCAATCGCCGAAACCGGGCAGCCCGCCGCGCAGGCTCCGCACTCCACGCACTTCTCCGGATCGATCTCGTAATGCTTTTCGCCCTCCGAAATCGCACCCACCGGGCAGGTAGCAGCACAGGAACCGCAGGAAATGCAATCGTCACCAATCTTGTATGCCATGTCTTCTTACACCTCCTCCCCTTTTTTTATCTGTTTCGCCGCCAACGTCAGACGGCAGGAATTGTCCGGGTTAATGACGGCCCGGACCACATATAGCCTCGCTTCATCCACGGGAAAAAATATCCGCGTGGGGCGCGTCAGCTCCGTCGTGTACTCCACGCCCGCCTTCGAAAGAAGCCGATACGCTTCCTCCGCGGGACACCCCAAAACGTCAGAAGTCATCAGACTTCCATAATCTCCTTTTCCTTGCCTGCTTTCACTGTGTCGACCAACTTTACATACTTGTCGACGAGCTTCTGCATGTCGTCCTGACCTTTCTTCGACTCGTCCTCAGCGACTTCCTTGTTCTTCTCAAGCTTCTTGATTGCCTCGTTCGCATCGCGACGCAGATTTCGGAGAGCCACCTTTGCCTCCTCAGCCTTCTTGTTGACAGCCTTCTTCAATTCTTCGCGGCGTTCCTTCGTAAGCTGCGGAATAGTCAGCCGAATGGCGTTGCCGTCAGAGTTTGGCGTAAGACCGAGATCGGATTTCTGGATTGCCTTTTCCAGTTCTTTCATCAGCGTCTTTTCCCAAGGCTGGATTACAATCATGCGCGGCTCCGGCACGGAAATTTTCGCCACCTGATTGACCGGCGTCGGCGTTCCATAGTAATCCACCATCACCTTGTCCAGGAGCGACGGCGTCGCCCGTCCCGCGCGCAGGGAAGCAAACTCGCGCTTCAGAGATTCCAAAGTCTTCTGCATTTTCGCCTCACGGGAGTCCAAAATATCTTTAATCATTCTCTCTTCCCTCCGACTGTCGTGCCGATATCCTCGCCGCGTGCCGCGCGGACAAGGTTCTCATGCTCATCGATGTTGAATACCACGATTGGGATATTGTTGTCCATGCAAAGGCTCGTCGCCGTCGAATCCATGACTTGAAGTCCGCGCTGAAGAACCTCAATATACGCAAGCTTGTCAAATTTCTTCGCATCCGGATTCTTGTTCGGGTCGGAATCGTAAACACCATCCGTATTCTTCTTGCCCATCAGGATTACGTCGGCCTCAATCTCCGCCGCGCGAAGCGCCGCCGTCGTGTCCGTCGAGAAATACGGATTGCCGGTGCCTGCTGCGAAAATCACAACACGGCCTTTCTCCATGTGCCGGATTGCCTTGCGGCGAATGTACGGTTCGGCGACCTGCCGCATATCAATGGCGCTCTGTACGCGGGATTCCACTCCCCGTTTTTCCAGCGCGTCTTGAAGAGCAAGGCAGTTTATCACCGTCGCCAGCATCCCCATATAGTCCGCCGTCGCACGATCCATACCCTTCGCACTTCCGGCCAGCCCGCGCCAAATATTGCCGCCACCGACGACAACTGCACAATCGATGTCCTCCGCGCGCACCGCCTGAATCTGTGCCGCGATATCCTCGACAACCGAAGGATTGATTCCAAATCCCTGATCTCCTGCCAAGGACTCACCCGACAGCTTCAATACAACGCGCTTGTATTTTGTCGTACCCAACAGCAACCCTCCTGTCCCATACTCATTTCTATATATTATATATCCTTTTTGGCAAATTGGAAACAAAGAATTTCCAAATCTGCCCTAAAAAAGGGAACACGACGTTCTCTTTCGTGTTCCCTCTCCTTTTCTTTATTTGATTTGCGCAGCAACCTCAGCCGCGAAATCCTCCTGCTTTTTCTCGATGCCCTCGCCGAGCTGGAAGCGTGCGAACTGCTTCACAGCGACACTGCCGAGCACCTTAGCCACCGTCTGCTCCGGATCCTTGACAAAAGGCTGCTCCACAAGGCAGGCCTCTTTGTAAAAATTCTTCTGGAGACGCCCGTCGACCATCTTCGCAATGATTGCCTCGGGACGGCGCTTGTTCTCTGGCAACGCGTTGTTCTCCTCAAGTGCCTGCTTCGTCAACACTTCGCGCTCATGCTCAAGAACCGCGGGATCAAGCCCGGAACGATCGATACAGGACGGATTCGCCGCCGCAATCTGCATCGCGACGTCCTTGCCAAGCTCGGCCTCGCCGCCGGAAAGCTCGACCAAAACGCCGATCTTACCGCCCATGTGGATATAACTGGTAACGCGACCGCTTTCGGAAGCATAGCGCGCGAAACGACGGAGAGAAACCTTCTCGCCGATTTCGGCAATAGCCTCCAATACAATTTCCGAAACCTTCTTGCCGTCCAGCGTGCTGTCGTTCAGCGCATCCATATCGGCGGGGTTCGTGTCGGCGATATGCTTCGCCAGCTTGTCGACGATCGCGTGGAACTTATCCGTCTTCGCGACGAAGTCCGTCTCGCAGTTAATCTCGACCACCGCACCGACCTTCGCGTCCTCGCTGACGTAAGCGCCAACCGCACCCTCTGCCGCAATGCGTCCGGCCTTCTTTTCAGCCTTCGCGATGCCCTTCTCACGGAGATAGTCGATCGCCTTCTGCTTATCCCCGTCCGTCTCCGCCAGCGCCTTCTTGCAATCCATCATGCCGGCGCCCGTCATCTCACGGAGCTCCTTAACCATTGCCGCCGTAATCTGTGCCATATTCTTTCCCTCTTTCCAATTCAAAGATATAAATTCAGTTTTACGCAAAGAAAAGGGCAAGGGATAACGTATGTCCCTTACCCCTCATATCCGATATTACTCGGCGTCTTTATCCGCCGCTTCCTCTTCCGGCTCGTCCTGCCCGTGGCTGCCTTCGATGACGGCGTCCGCCATGCGGCTCGTCAAAAGGCGTACCGCGCGAATCGCGTCGTCATTGCCCGGAATCACATAATCAATCTCGTCCGGATCGCAGTTCGTGTCAACAATCGCGACAATGGGAATGCCCAGCTTGCGGGCCTCAGCCACCGCGATGCGCTCCTTGCGCGGATCGACGACATAAAGCGCGCCCGGCAAACGGTTCATTTCCTTGATACCGCCCAAGAACTTCTCAAGCTTCTCCATCTCATGACGAAGCGCGAGCACTTCCTTCTTCGTCAGCACCTCAAACGTGCCGTCCTG
>JAGAZS010000087.1 GCA_017939945.1 Schwartzia sp. (in: firmicutes) | reverse complement strand
TATAACAAAATGGGGCAGGCGGGGAAAGTTCCGCCCGCCCCAAATTTGTCTCAAATTCAATGCGGTAAATTTCTTTATTGCAAAAACAACTGCTCGATGACCGCCAGCGCGGCGTCGGCCATCGCCGCGCCGTCGTGCCCCACGCCCGAGACCGTGGCGGCCTGCCAGTTGAACGGCACGCCCATCGCGTCTGCTTTTTCCTGCGCGACTGCGAAAAACTTCTTGCCGCGCTCGAGACGGTTCATGCCCTGCGCGTCAGCCTCCGGCGTCTGGCGGAGGTTCTCCGTTCTCCTGGTATCGGCCTCGCCGAGCAGGATCAAGACAGGCTTCGCGAAGGCCGCCGCCAGTTCCTCGTCCGAAATCGGTACGCCGTCCAATCCGTAAGGGAAGCGCGCGTTCTCGTCGGGCATCGTGTACCAGCCCGCGTTCGCCGGCATGATAAGATTCGCCTCTGTCGGGCCGCCGAAAAGCGCGTAGCGGTGAACCATCTGCGCCCCTGCGGAGTGGCCGAAGACGGCCACAGGACTCGACGCCGCGCCCATGCGCTCCTTGACGTCGCGAATCACGCGGTCGACGACGGGGAACACCCACTTGTCCTTCGGCTGGAGATTGCCTTTTCCGTTCGTCTTGTCCATTAGGTTTCCGATGTTGTAATACCGGGAGCCCGGATATTTCGCGTCGGTGAACTCCGGGCAGACAATCAGCAGCCCGTCCTCGTCGGCAAAGCGTTCCCAGCTTGCGCGGTAATCGTCGGCGTTCCTGTTCATGCCGTGGAACACGAACACGATGGGACGCCCCGGCGCCCAGTTCGCCGCGCGATAACAATAAATCGCAATCGGAGCGGTCGTAGCCCCCGTCGGCTCCTCCATCTCATAAATGGACTCGCCCACGGGAAGCTCCCGCGCGAAGGCGACGGAAGAGGTCGCCAAGAGCAGCAAAGCAAATAGTACAGAAAGATATTTTTTCAAAGATACATCTCCTTTCGAAAAAACTCCCTCCGTCATGCCTTCGGCATGCCACCTCCCTCACAGAGGGAGGCTTTATCAGTCCCCCTCTGTGAGGGGGATGTCAGCGAAGCTGACAGGGGGAGTCTTTTGGCATTTTTTACTTTCCGCCCAATTCCGCAGGTCTCGGCGGGACCGGATTCTGTTCGTCCTTGAAGAGGCGAACGAAGGCCGCGCCTCCCCGGTCGAAGTAGAAGGAACCGACGGCGATGGACAGGAGATGACGTCCCGAGATGTCATAGTAGTAAATCTCGTTGTCATTCCAGACCAGATCGAAATACTTGTCCCATACGCGCATGTAGCCGGTGCCGTCCGGCTCCAGCACATACCAGAGATCGACGCCGTATTTGCGGGCGTCCTCGCCGTAAGTGAAGCGCTCGTCGATGAGCTTTTGCAGCGCTTCGACGGTGGCGGCCTCCGCCGGACCTTTCGGCGCTTTCTCCCGTTCCTCCTTCGTCATCGGCATCTTCACGAAATCCTTATAGCCCTGGATTCGGTCGAGACGCCAGAAGCCCGCTTTCGTGCGCGGCCCTTCGGGAATCCCGAAGCTCTTGCGGCTGTTCGCGGGGCCGACGGCGATATGGCTGACGGGCGGCTTCTCGCCCTCGGCCAGCTCATATTCGAGGCAGAGGTCCGTCCTGATTCCGCCGAACCAGCGCGGATACCATTTCACTGTCCTGCCGCTCACCTCGATGCGGCCGTACTTGATCTCCGTACCGTAGCCGGGGCGTTCGATGTACCAATACTCGGTCAGGCCGTCCCGATTGTCCCAATAGAAGAACATATCGTGCAGGAACGCGAAGGCAATATCCTTCTTCTGCTTGCGGTATTTATCGTCTTCACCCAGCGGGAAGAACCACTTGTCCTCGGTGTCGCCGCTGCGGACATAGCCGTAGCCGCCGCGCTCCCCGGTCGGCACCAGCACGATGAAATGGTCGGCGGGGTTCGTCGTCGGGTCGCCCGCGTCGGCCTTCGTTACCTTGCCTCCCTCGGTCCACTGCTTCAGGCGATAGACTTGTCCCGGAAGCTCCTTGCCGAGGTCGGGGCCGTCGATGATCGCGTTCGACGAGAACGCCGTGTCGCTGACCGAGCCGCCCAGCTGGAGCACCATACCCGGAGACAGCGGCGACTTCGCCATGAAGTCGCTTTCGCGCTCGAAGACGTAAACCTCTTCGATGTTTCCGCGCATCTGCTGGCAGTAGATCAGGCGGTTGCCCTCGAGGCTGTAATGACCGGACGTCTCATGCGGAAAGGTAAGCGTGATGGTCCTGTCGTTCCATTTGACGGGCTTGACGTAGTTGTCGCCATCCACGGCGCCGTACTTGTCAAAGGTGCCCGTGCCGTCCTCCTTCAGCACCAGATGGTATCCGTTGGCGATGTGGCCGATCAGCATGCCCATGCCCGGATAGATATATTCCTGCACCTGCACCCAGCGGCCCGCAACTTTTTTCATATCGACGGGGCCTTTCGCACTCTGCATTTCCGCGTCGCGGTAATGGTATTTCTTATTGTGGTACTGATTGTCATAGCTAGCGTGCTTTAATTCCTTCGGCAGCTTCACGTTATCGGGGTGGTTCGGCTGCTCGGTCTGCATGATGTCGCCGAGCCGCAGGAACGCTTCGGAAAACGTGCCGTTCCGCTTCAACGTTTCCTGCCAAGCTGCGTCCACCGGCTCCTTGTCCGGCGTGCCGCGCGACGCCTGCACCGACGATTTCCCGCTGCCGCCCGAAGACGCCCCGCCGCCTCCGCCGCACCCGGCCAGCGGCACCAGGAGCAACGCCGCCAAAGCCGCGCCCAAAAGCTTCTTCTTGAAATCCATTGGCAACCCTCCTACAGAATTGGAGGTTACCGCGCATTTCATTGATGCGCGGCAACCCCCTGTAACCTATTTTTGCTTCGGTAACCGCAATCAAAAATCGATGCGGTACAATTTCTTCCCGCTCTCGTCGTAGGCGATGATGCTGTTGCCCTTGACCGTGGCGAGCGCGAAAACGCCGAAGGTGATTTTCCCTTCGCCCAGTTTTTTGCCGGACTTCTTCTCAAAGACGCGGAAATTGCCGTCGGGATCGGCGAATATCACATACTTGTCCGTAACGCAGAATCCCTTGCGGCTGCCCTCCATGCCTTCATAGCGGCGAAGCTCCTTGCCCTTCTTGTCGAAGGCGACGAGCACGGGAACTTTCTTGTTCTGTCCCGGCTTCTGGAGAATTGAGCGCACAAAGATCTCGTCCTTGTCGGAAGCC
>JAGAZS010000005.1 GCA_017939945.1 Schwartzia sp. (in: firmicutes) | reverse complement strand
GTCATCGTCATTTCCGCCGATGTCTTCGTCACGGTAACGCTGACGGTTTCCACGCGTGTCCGCACCGAAACCAGCGTTTCCGCGAAACTCGTGCCGCCAGACGCTGCCCGCGCTTTTGCCGAAAGCGTCGGAAGCAGCGTTTTCATCACATTCAGCCCGTGAGCGGCGGCGCTGAACATCTTTGTATCGTTCATTTCTCTATGCTCCTTTTCAGGGGCGTCCGTGCCGGATTTTTCTGTCCTGAATTACATTCCCATCAGCATCTCAAAAATATCCAACTGTGGTTCCATACGCACGCCGCCCTCTGCCGTGGGGTCGGGCACCGGGACGAGGTGCGGCTTTTTCGTCGTCCGGTCCACGACCTTGCCGTCCTTTTTCGTCGTAATGACAATGGAACCGTCGGGCATGAATCTCCTCGTTTTAACGATTGTCGGAATAGAGGAAGACTGCCGCGTCCAAGTTTCTGTCAGCGCGTTTGCCTGCTTTTGCAAAATCACTTGCTGGATGTACTCCCGTTGCGCTTGCCGACGCTTGCATTTCTTTTCGCGCTGCGCTTTTTGCGCCGCCTCGATTTGCGCCTTGCGTTCCGGCGTTTCCGTGCCGCCTCCGATGTAGTAGACCGTTCCGTCCTCGTGGATTGCCACGCCGCACGGCTCGTAGGTCAGCCCCATCGCAGCGCTTTCGGCCTTCCATTTCGGGAGGTTGTCGAACCAATACTGGATTTTTGCTTCGTAATAGCGGGCCTTTTCACTGTTGGCCGCCATTTCGTCCAGGATGTTCGGCGCAATCACAAGATCGTTGCCGCTCATGCTGCGTCCGAGGGCGTCCATGCTTTCCTGATCCTTCTTGAAATATTTGACGGCGACGCGCATCCCGAATTTCGCTTCAAGGTGCTTGATATAGGCGTCGCTGTCCGCGAAAGGTTCCGGTTCGACGGTCGGCGAAAATCCCGAAAGCGAGCGCAGCAGATCCAATCCGCCCGACGCCGTGTTTTCGGTTTCCAAAGAAGCATCCGTCATCGTCTGCATGGCTGCCAATACATCCGTAAAGGATTTGCCGCCGACGACGCGCAAAAGATTCCCTGCGCTTTGCGGCGTGCAGCCCGAAAAAGCGCGCACTGCTCCCGCATTGTTTTCAATGGTGTTCTGCATATTCTCCTTTCCGCGGCTTCTCAATCGCTCAAAGCCGCGCCGCTCTCTCTCGTCCGTGAAAGACCAAGCGGCATCGTTGTTTTTCTCGGCTGAATCATATTTAACGTACAATCATGGACTTCACCTCCTAATCTTGTTATCGGGACATTGTCGGAAAACTTAATAGGCAAAATGAACTTTTCGCTTTTTGTTGCGGAGCAGGCGGGTTAAAGATATAATAAAGAAAAGACTATGCGCGTTTTGAAAAACAAGGAGCGAAAGACATGAATAGCACCGCAATCTATCAAGACGATCACACCATTATCGAGAAAATCAACGGGCAGGAAGTCCTTATGTCGCCGCGCCCGGCTACAAGGCACAGCCGTGCCGCTGGACGTATCTATGGCATTTTCTTTCAATTTTTGAGAAAGAAACGCTGTGAGGCGTTTTTTGAGCATGAAGTTCATCTTGACAACGAAAATGTTTTTGTCCCTGACGTGCTGATTATTTGTGACAAAAACAAGATAAAAGCAAATTGGATCGACGGCGCACCGGATTTAGTCGTGGAAGTCCTTTCCCCGTCCACCACAATCAATGACAGAGGCATCAAAAAAGACGTCTACGAAAGATCTGGCGTTAAGGAATATTGGATCGTGGACCCCAGCGCCAAGTCCATAGAGGTTCACTATTTGAAAGACGGGCGGCTTGTGCTCGACCATGTGTATATGATTTTCCCCCCGGAAGAATGGGAGCGCATGACGGAAGAGCAACGCGCCGCCGCCCGACTGTCCGTAAGGGTTTCCCTTTACGACGATCTGCTTGTGGACGTGCGGGAAGTGTTTGAGGATATAGACGGATAATATTGCCGCGTAAAATAGGGCTGTCGCTAAAAATTGGAGTCAAAAATTTGTACTCCAATTTTTTTCATGGCAAAAACGTATCCGAAAAATCACATGCAAGACAAGGATTTCACGATTTGACAGAAAATTTCTTGATTACAAAATGGGACTGCCGCAAGAAGAAATAATCTTCCTGCGACAGTCCCGTTTGTTGCGAAAAAACACCGCCCGAAGGCGTTGTGCTTTCTTTACGCGTTTGCAATGTGCAATTCTATCATGAGCGCAAAATTATCCGAAATTATCCAAAATTTTCCGTATCGGTTGCGGAGCGGGCGGGTTATGCGTATAATAGTAAAGAATTGTTTGTAAAGGAGCATCGGCAATGGCAAAGAAAATCACGGTGATTCCCGGCGACGGGATTGGAAAAGAGATTACGGAGGCGGCGGTGGCCGTCCTGAAGAAAGCGGACGGGAAGTTTGGGCTTTCGCTGGAATATGAGTATCACGACGCGGGGGGCACGGCTTACGACAAATTCGGTACGCCTTTGCCCGAAGAAACGCTCGCGGCGGCTAAGGCGTCGGACGGCGTATTGTTCGGTGCGGTGGGCGGCGACAAATGGGATTCCGTGGAGCCGACGCTCCGCCCGGAAAAGGCGATTCTCGGGCTTCGGAAAGGCCTGGGGCTTTACGCGAACCTCCGTCCCGTAAAGGTGGCGGACGCGCTGGTGCAGTATTCGCCGCTGAAGCCGGAGCTGGTCAAGGGTGTCGACCTCGTGATCGTGCGCGAATTGATCGGCGGCATTTATTTCGGCGACCGCTGCGAGTCGGAGATGAAAGACGGCGCGGAGCGCGCCTGGGACCTCGAGAATTATTCGGTGCCGGAGGTGGACCGCATCGCGCGTCTGGCCTTTGAGACGGCGAAGCTGCGGCGCGGCAAGGTCACGTCGGTGGACAAGTCGAACGTGCTGGCGACCTCGCGGCTCTGGCGGCGCACGGTGGAAAAGGTGCATGAGGACTATAAGGACGTCACCCTCGACCATCTCTATGTAGACAACTGCGCGATGCAGCTTGCGGTGCGTCCGACACAGTTCGACGTGATCTGCACGGGCAATCTCTTTGGCGATATTTTGAGCGACGAGGCGGCGGTCATCGGCGGTTCCATCGGCATGATGCCCAGCGCCAGCATCGGCGAGCAGACGAGCCTTTTCGAGCCGATCCACGGCTCCGCGCCGGATATCGCGGGCAAAGGCATCGCGAACCCCATCGGCACGATCCTTTCCGCTGCGATGCTGCTCCGTTATTCACTGAAGGAAGAGAAAGCGGCGGCGGCGGTGGAAGCCGCCTGCGACAAAGCGCTGGCGGACGGGTTCCGCACGCCCGATCTCTGGACGGAGGGCTTCAAGAAGGCGAATACGGAAAGCATGACGCAGGCGATTCTCGATCGGCTGTAATGGAAAATGTGATTTAGACAATTAGGGAGGATACTTATGTTTTGTCCAAACTGCGGCAGGGAGCTTTACCCCGGAGAAAGCATTTGCCCCGCCTGTTCCACAGCGTTTACTTCGCAGTACAACCGCGACACGGTGATGTTCCTTTGCATCATCGGCTTCCTTGGGCTTTCCGGGCTTCATCGCTTCTATGTCGGGCGCTGGAAAGGCGGCGTGCTGTTCCTCCTGACCGGCGGCCTTTTCGGCATCGGCACGATTATCGATTTGGTCAAGATTTGCCAGAACAAGTTCGAGGATGATGACGGGCTTCCCATTCGCTCGTAATCGGTAGGAAAGGGGAAAGCGATATGAAAGGCGCGCAGGCGGTTGTCGAGTGTTTGGCGGAGCAAGGGACGGATACGGTCTTCGGTTATCCCGGCGGAATGATTTTGCCGCTGTATGACGCGCTTCGCGACGACAAGCGCATCAGGAATATCCTCGTGACCCATGAGCAGAGCGCGGCTCACGCGGCGGACGGCTATGCCCGCGCCAGCGGCAAGGTCGGCGTCTGCATCGCGACGTCCGGTCCGGGCGCGACGAATC
>JAGAZS010000086.1 GCA_017939945.1 Schwartzia sp. (in: firmicutes) | reverse complement strand
CTCTCCATGAAATCTATGACTCCATAGAACCGTTTGTCGGCTCCGAAATCGTCTTTGTAAAAGAATTGTTAGGTTCATGTGTTTTACACAAACCGCACATCTGGCTTGAATCAAAAATAACTAGATGATTCATTTCTGCATTGTTCAGTTTTCAGGGTGCGCCCCCGACCGACGGCTCCCCGTCAGTCAGCTTGTTTATATTACCTCAACATAGAGACCTTGTCAACTCTTTTTTTCGCTTTTCGGCAAAAACTTTACAAGCCCTGTGAAATCATGTCTTCGCCGAGATGCGAGGTACTGTTGATTAATTCGACCGTCACATATCCGTCGTCCAGCCGCAGGATATTTACCGCCGTATTGTCTTGCCGAAGCGACCACAAATAATGAAGCGGAATGTGCATCAACCCCGCCAAAATCGTTTTGTTGATTGCGCCGTGCGCGAAAATACCAATCGTTTGATCGACATGTTCTTTGCAAAGTTTATTGATCTTGGACAAAGCGCGCTTTTGCAGCGCCTGAAAGGTTTCCCCGTTCGGAATCTCCAGTTCGTCCGGCGCGGTGAACAGCTTATGTGATTCCTCCGGCCACCGGGCTGTAATCTGCTGATAGGTCAATCCTTCCCAATCGCCGAAGGAAAGCTCGCGAAAGGCTTTTTCCGGACGCACCAATACGCCAAGCTTTTCCCCGACGCATTCCGCCGTTTCCCTTGCCCGATCCAAATCACTGGCATAAATCGCGTCCAAATGCTTCACCGGGAAACGCTCCGCCAAAAACTTTGCCTGTTTTCTTCCAGTATCCGACAGCGCGACATTCGACTGTCCCTGGTACCGCCCGTCGGCATTCCATTCCGTCTGCCCGTGCCGTATGAGAATCAACCGCATCATTTGATCTCACCGCCGATCCGTCGAAACGCTTCCAGCAACCGCTCATTATCCTCCCGCTTGCGGACTGCCACACGCACGAAGGTATCGTCCAGTCCCGGATAATTCGAGCAGTCGCGAAGCAATATCCCTTCTTCGCGCATACGCACGCAAAACGCGGACGCGCTTCCCCACGAAGGCGTCAAACGAAGCAGGATAAAATTGACCGTCGGCGGATATGATTTGATTCCCGCCAACATATTCAACGATCGAAACATGAAATCACGCTCGGTTTTCAGCCATGCGAGCGTCTGCGCCTGAAACGCACTGTCAGCAAGAGCCGCAACGCCCGCCGCCTGCGCCAAGAGGTTCGTGTTCCACGGGTCTTTCGAAGCGTCCATTCGTTCCGCCAACGTCTGCGGTGCCACGGCAAAACCGAGACGCAAACCGGGAATCGCGAAGAATTTTGTCAAAGACTGCACTACAATCAAATGATCATAATCAGCCACCAAATGACGCGCTGTATAGTCTGCGGCGTCAATGCAAAAATCCATAAAAGACTCGTCGACAATCATCAAAACATTTTTCTGCCGCGCTTCTTTCAAAACAGCTTCCAATGCGTTTCGCTCCACGCGCTGCCCCGTCGGATTGTTCGGACTCCCCAGGATCAGGCAATCGCCAACCTTCATTTGGACGCAGAGCGCCTGCTCATCCAGACGAAAGCCTTCTTCCTCGCGAAGCGGAAAATACGCGACTTCCGCGCCCGCCGAAATCGCCGCGCGTTCATATTCGCTGAAGGACGGAACGGGCAACAACACCCGCTTGGGTCTGACGGCGTGAAACAGAACATAAAAAAGCTCCGCTCCGCCATTGCCCAATACGATTTCGGAAACCGGAACCTCATAATGTTCCGCAATCGCTTGTTTCAACGCGCGCGCGGACGGATCCGGGTAATGGACGAGACGAGGGATTTCCTTTTCGATTGCCTGTCGTACCGCCGTCGAAAGGCCAAACGGATTGATGTTGGCGCTGAAATCCAGCCATTCCCCCTGCGCCGGATTGGCGTCGTAAATATTCCCCCCGTGTGCAAACCGTCGATTCATTTCTTCACTCATTTCATTATTTTAATATTGACGCCCCCGCCAAAAAAGAAAGCAACACAAAACCTTCGTTTAGAGTCGTGATAGCTCCGTAAACATCACCGGTCAATCCTCCGAGACGTTTCTGAACATAATTCGCGAAAAAAAACGTAAAAGCCGCGCAAATCACAAGACTAATCCAGGCAAGCTCTCCCATCGGAAAAACCAGCGCCAACGTACATAACGCCGCAAACCGGAGCGAACCGCCTCCCGCGTACTGCGCGAATGCCTTGCCCAGCCCATCGGGCCGCGCATACGGGAAAAGCGTGATCCCGACGACCATCATCATACGCGCAAGAACCGGCATGACAAAAAGCGCCGGAACCATAACGTCTTTCGGCATATCCAGCAGAACGGCAAACTCCAGAAACATCAGCACGACGAAGCAAAACACCGCATTCGAGCCGGTACAGCTGTCCTTCATGATTTCCAGCATCCGTTCGCGGGAACGTCCCGAAAAAACGCCGTCCATCGTATCCATGAAGCCGTCGCAGTGAAGACCGCCCGTCATCAACGGCGGCAAAATCAGCAGAATCGCCGCCGTCAAATGCATCGGCAATACAATTCCCCTCGTCGGAAGAAATATATAAAAGGCATAAGCGAAAGTGACGTAAATCGCGCCAAGCACCGCCCCGATCAGCGGAAAGAATTTCACGCTGCGCCCGAAATCCTCCGCCGTCCAATTATCCTGCCGGACAATCGAAATCCGCGTCAGGAACTGTAAGCCGATGAAAAAAGCCCTCATACCACAAGTCCTCCCGGCAAGTATCCGCCGAGCAGCCACACCGTCGCCGACGCCAATACAAGAAACATCACCGTCACCGTGTACATCATGCGAATGGCCTGCGAAATATGCTTTGCCTCCAGTTCATGCAACGGCTCCCCCATATAAGTTCGGAAGGACGGTTTTCCGAAATAATAATTGAGCCCGCCGAGACGAATGCCAAGCGCGCCCGCCACCGTCGATTCCGTCCAACCGCCGTTGGGGCTCGGATGCTTCGAAGCGTCGCGCCGGAGAATGCGCCACGCGCCGCGCCAATCCAATCCGAGCAAAAAAGCCGCCGCCACAAACATAAATCCCGTCAACCGCGCGGGGATATAATTCCAGACGTCGTCGGCCCGCGCCGCCGCCCGCCCGAAAAACAGATACTTGTCGTTTTTATAGCCGACCATCGAATCCATCGTATTCGCCGCACGATAGGCCACCGCCAGCGGCAGCCCGCCGACAAAAAAATAAAACAGCGGCGAAATGACGCCGTCGACGGTATTTTCCGAAATCGTTTCCACCGTCGCCCGCGTCGCCTCGCCCTCCGTCAGCTTGTCCGTGTCGCGTCCCACGATCCAACCGACCTTAAAACGCGCCATTTCAAGATTCCCGTCCAGCAAATAATCGCGGATTTCCCGGCCCGCTTCCGCGAGATTTCGCGGCGAAATCATGAAGCTCAAAAACACCGCCTGCACCACTATGGAAACATATACGTTTCCCGAGAGCGCCGCAAGCCACACTATTCCTTCCGCCACGCCGTACGAGACCGATAGCACACATACCATCAGTACAAAGCCGTAAAACAGCTTTTTCCTGTCGGAGTCCTGCTCATGATACAGCAATCCCTCAAAAAAGGAAATAAGTTTTCCTATTAAAACAACGGGGTGCAGGGAAGAACGCGGATCGCCGATCAGACAGTCGACGACAAACGCAAAGATTGCCGTCATCATTTCGCTTCCATGCCCATAATCGCACGCACCTTGTCCATATCGAGATGCGCCCGCACTACGTCAGCCAGCGCGTCATAGCTCTTTTCCTTTTCTGCGCGAACATTTCGCGTGTTCTTGCGCGGCGGCAGCCCTTTCTTCGCCCGGATTGCGTTCAGCACCGCACGGCGAAACTCGTCGTGATCGAAAATCCCGTGGATATACGTGCCGAAAACGAGCCCGTCGCTCCGGCATGTTCCTTCGACGACGTCAACGGAAGTATCGGCGCGCTTCGTGATTTTCAGCGGATGCGCGTCCTTCTCGCCGAGAAACTCTGTCTCGCCCATGTGAATCTCATACCCGCGGAGTCCCGTCGCGGAAATCTCCTCGCCCAGGAATCGCCAGCCGAGGCAGTCCGCCTCTACCTGCGAAGTCAGCTTTTCCTCGCTGAACGTCGTCGTCATGCTGAGAAGACCGAGACCTTCCGTGCCGTCGTTTTCCGACTCCGTATGGTGCGGATCGCGGATTTCCTTTCCGAGCATCTGGTAGCCGCCGCAAATGCCGATCAGCGGCGTTCCGTTCGCCACCCTCTCCTTCACCGCCGCCGCAATCCCCGAAGAACGAAGATACATCATATCCTCCGTCGTGTTCTTGCTGCCCGGCAGCATGATCAAATCCGGCGTCCCCAAAGAAGCCGCGTCCTGCACATAATAGAGCGCGACGTCCTCTTCCCCCGAAAGACAGTCAAAATCCGTGAAATTGGAAATCTTCGGCGTGCGAATCACCGCGATTTTCACATCGCCCTCTTTCGGCTTTTCCTGTTTTTCTTCCAAAGAAACTGAATCCTCGTCGTCGATGCCCATATGGTCGATATGCGGAATAATGCCAAGCACGGGTTTTCCCGTTTTCTTTTCCAAAAAGTCGACAGCGGGCTGCAAAAGCGAGACGTCGCCGCGGAACTTGTTGATGATCAAGCCTTTGACGAGACCGCGTTCCTCCTCCGTCAAAAGCTCCAACGTGCCGACGAGGGAAGCCAACGCGCCGCCACGATCGATGTCGGCGATCAAAAGCACCGGCGCCTGCAAATGGCGAGCGACACGCATATTCACGATATCGTTATCATGCAGATTGACCTCAGCGGGACTGCCCGCCCCTTCGATCACGATGACTTCATATTCCTTGTCGAGCCGCGCCAAGGCCTCCTTCACCGTGTCAAACAGTTTCACCGAATAGCCTTTATGATATTCCTTCGCCGACATATTACCGATTGGCTTTCCCATCAGCACCACCTGCGACGAGGCGTGACCTGTCGGCTTCAGCAGCACCGGATTCATATCGACCTCCGGCGCGAGTCCCGCCGCCTCCGCCTGCGCCACCTGCGCACGTCCCATTTCCTTTCCGTCCCGCGTGACGTAAGAATTCAGCGCCATATTCTGCGCCTTGAACGGAACAACGTGCAGCCCGTCCTGATAAAAATTACGGCAAAGCGCCGTGACGAGAATGCTTTTCCCCACATGAGAACTGGTCCCCTGCATCATGATCGTTTTAGCCACGCAGTAAATCCCCCTTATAAAAACACATATTTTGTGCCAAAAAATTCATTTTGTACAGCTTTTTCATTATACCATGATTTATGCAATCGGCAAATTATCTTTCCCACAAAAAATCCACCGTGTCGTTATGAAACGGTGGATTTGCTTTTTTCTAAATCTTCGCGCCGTGAGCGCGTTTCCATTCCTTGATTTCCGCAAGCCTCGCTTTGTAACGCCCTTCCACGCCCTGCTCCGTCGGACGATAGTATTCCCTGCCCAGTAATGAATCCGGCAGGCACTGCATGTTCGTGATTTTCTCCTGCGTGTCATGGGCGTATTGATAGCCCTTGCCATAACCGAGATTTTTCATCAGCTTCGTGGGCGCGTTTCTTATAACCAGCGGCACCGGCTCGTCGATTTCCTTAAGGGCGTCTTCCCGCGCCGTCAGATAGGCGACTTCCATCGCGTTGGATTTCGGCGCCATAGCGAGATAGACCACCGCTTCGGTCAGATGAACCGAGCATTCCGGCATTCCGATGAAATGGCACGCCTGATACGCTGCCACTGCGATTTCCAGCGCACGGGGATCGGCAAGCCCCACGTCCTCGCTGGCAAAACGCGTCACACGCCGCGCGACGTAAAGCGGATCCTCCCCCGCCTCCAGCATTCGCGCCAGCCAATAAACAGCCGCATCGGGGTCGGAATTCCGCATGGACTTGTGCAGCGCGGAAATCAGGTTGTAATGCTCCTCACCTTTTTTGTCATACAGAAGCGACTTCCTCGAAATACACTGTTCGAGGATTTCCTTTGTGACCGAAACCGTCCCGTTTTTCTCTTCGCCGTTCAGCACGACCATTTCCAGCGTAGAAAGTGCAGAACGCGCGTCGCCGTTTGCGAAACCCGCAATTACTTCCAAATGCTCCGGCGCGATTTTTATCTTCTGCCCGCCAAACCCCCGCTCATCCTTAATCGCACGGGAAAGAAGCGCGACAATGTCCTCCGTCGAAAGCGGCTGCAAAACGAAAACCTTGCAGCGGGACAAAAGAGCGCCGTTGACCTCAAAGGACGGATTCTCCGTCGTCGCGCCGATCAGAATGATACTGCCCTTTTCGACAAAAGGCAGAAACGCGTCCTGCTGCGCTTTGTTGAAACGATGGATCTCGTCGACGAATACAATCGTCCTGTCGCCGTAACGGCGGTTTTCCTCCGCCTGCTGCATGACGCCGCGAATTTCCTTGATGCCGCTGGTCACGGCGGAAAAGTCGATAAACGACGACTTCGTGCGCACCGCGATAATCCGCGCCAACGTCGTCTTGCCGACCCCCGGCGGTCCCCAAAAAATCATCGAGGCAATCCTGTCACTCTCGATCAAGCGGCGGAGTACCTTTCCCTCGCCAATCAAATGCTTTTGCCCGACAAATTCTTCCAACGTCTGCGGACGGAGCCGCGAAGCCAGCGGCTGCGTCTCCCGATCCGACGCCTCGAAAAGCGAAGCCTGTTCCACGCGGTTCCCCCCTTTCGACGCAATATCATTTCACCACTGCAGATAAGGATTGCGTACCCGTTCCCATCCGATTTCCGAGGACGGACCGTGACCGGAATAAACTTTCATGTCGTCCGGCAACACGAGCAGTCTTTTCTTGATATTCCCGATCAGCTCGACCTCTGAGCCGCCGGGAAAATCGCTTCGTCCGATGGAACCCGCGAAAAGCGTATCCCCGGTAAACACGACGCCGTCGCCGACGAAGCAGACGCCGCCTTTGGAATGACCGGGCGTATGCAGTACCTCCAGCTTGGACTGCCCGAAGGAAATCACGTCGCCTTCCGAAAGCAGATGCTCCGCCGGACGCGCCAGCGCCCGAAATCCCATAAACGCGGAAAGATTCAGCTTGACGTCGCCGAGCATCGGCGCGTCTTCCTTGTGGATATAAAGCGGCGCTTCCGTCGCGTCGCGGATTGCATCGTCCGCGCCGATATGGTCGCAATGTCCGTGGGTGTTCAGCACAGCCTTGATGGAGAGCTTTGCCTCGCGGATATACTCGAGAATAGTGGATGCCATCCCGCCCGGATCGATGACGACGCCCTCTCCCGTATTGTCCGATACGACATAGCAATTCTCATCGAAGGGCATGACCGCAAATGACCGGATTGTAAGTGTTCCCATAATCCTTCTCCTTTATTCTTCGACCTCGTGAACCTCTTTTGTTCCCGTGGGCATCGAACGGCTGACGCTGTAAACATCCTTCAGACGCCGGAATTTCGTCATGATCTGCGCGAGCTGCTGGGCGTTTTTGACGTCCAGCCCCATAAGGACCGTCGAGGTCTTGTTGTTCCGGTTCGGCTTCGCGTTGATGGAGCTGATGTTGACCTTCATCTCCGAAATCACCGCCAAAAGCTCTGTCAACATCCCGCTCCGATCGTTGCATCTGATAGCGATTTGCACCGTGTATTCCTTGTCCAGCCCGATATCCCAGTCCACTTCCAACGCCCGGGAATAATCGCCGGCATCGTGGAAAATGTTTGGGCAATCCTCCCGATGCACGGAAACGCCGCGTCCCCGGGTTACAAAGCCCACGATCGGATCGCCGGGAATCGGGTTGCAGCAACGCGCCAAGTGCACGAGAATCCCCGCCTCGCCTTCCACAAGCACACCGTGGCTGGATTTCTTGACCTCGCCTTGTTGCGGCTTTAATTCGGAGAGCAGCTTGGAAACATCCGGCGCGGTATTTTCTTTCAATTCTTGTTTGTGCAGGTCGATCAGTTTTGTCAGAATGCTGTTGACAGTGATTCCGCCAAACCCCAGCGATGCCAGCATGTCTTCCTCGGCATGGACGTTGAACCTTTTTGCCACTTGCAGAAGACGGTCGTCTTTCAAAAGTTCCTTGGGCTCGTATCCGAGGCGCTTCGCTTCTTTTTCAATCAATGCGCGCCCGCGCTCGATATTTTCTTCCCGCGTCGCTTTTTTGAACCACGAGCGGATTTTGTTGCGCGTTTCAGACGAAGCGACGATATTGAGCCAGTCCCGGGACGGGCCATTGTTCGCCTTGTTCGTGATGATGGAAACGATGTCGCCGTTTTTCAGCTTGTATTCCAGCGGCACCAGCTTGCCGTTGACCTTCGCGCCGACGCAGTGGTGGCCGACTTCGGTATGGATGCGGTAAGCGAAATCCAGCGGAATCGACCCTTTCGGAAGCCCGATGACATCCCCCTTCGGCGTAAACACAAAAACCTCGTCGGAAAAAACATCCACCTTCAGCGCTTCGACGTATTCCCTCGGATCGTTGAGTTCCTGCTGCAGATTGACCATCTGACGGAGCCAGGACATCTTTTGGTCGTAGGCGTCCCCCGCCGTAGCACTTTTCCCGGTCTCCTTGTATTTCCAATGGGCGGCAAAGCCGTACTCGGACACTTGGTGCATCGCGAAAGTGCGGATTTGGATTTCCAGCGGATAGCCGCTGGTCATCACCGTCGTATGGAGCGATTGGTAGCCGTTGGACTTCGGCATCGCGATATAGTCCTTGAACCGACCCGGCATCGGTTTCCACATGGCGTGGATCAGCCCCAGCACACCGTAACATTCGGCCTCGGTGTCCACCAGCACGCGCACGGCGGAAAGATCGTAAATCTCGGCAATGCTCTTGTTGTCCCGGCGCATTTTCTTGTAAATGCTGTAAAAATGCTTTGCCCGGCCGCGAATTTCTGCCTTCATGCCCGAAGATTCCAGTTTTTCGCGAAGCTGCGCCATGGCCTCGTCGATGAACGCCTGCCGTTCCTGCCTCTTCTGGCTTACATTCTCCACAAGATCGTAATAAATTTCCGGCTCCAAATACCGGAGACAAAGATCCTCCAGCTCGCACTTGATATTTGAGATGCCGAGTCGGTTTGCCAGCGGCGCGTAAATCTCGATGGTCTCGCGGGCGATACGCTTCTGCTTGTCCGCTCGCATATATTTCAGCGTCCGCATATTGTGGAGCCTGTCAGCAAGTTTGATCAAAATAACGCGCAAATCTCTCGCCATCGCGAGAAACAGCTTGCGGTAGTTTTCAAGCTGCTGCTCCTCTTTCGACTTATATTCGATTTTGCCGAGCTTCGTCACACCGTCGATCAAAAGTGCGACCTCGCCGCCGAACTTTTCCTGCATTTCCTCGATGGTGAATGTCGTATCCTCGACGACGTCATGCAATAGCGCCGCCGAAATCGCCGCCTCGTCGAGGTGCATATCCGAAAGGATATACGCCACGTTCAAAGGATGAATGATATATTCCTCCCCCGAAGCGCGTTTCTGCCCCTCATGCGCCTCCCGCGCCAGCTCGTAGGCACGGGAAATCAGCTCCACATTCGCGCCCGGCTGCGTCTGCTTCACCTCGGAAATAATATCGTCTATTGCAATCGGTTTCAACTTGGTCATAGGGTCCACCCCATCGTGTATTGTCTATTACTGCACTCTATTATAGCACATGACAGGGAAAAAGCGTACCCGATGCGAAACACCTTCGCAACAGCTACTCTTTTGCTTCTCTCGATATCGGAACTTACAGGGATTTCCGCCCTGCATCAACATTTTCATGAACGACTTTTCCCGATAAATTTACATTTTCATGAACGACTTTTCAATGGATTTTTACATTTTCATGGACGACTTTCGCAAAACCGAACCTATTTCATTTCCTTGCCGTACGAACATTCTTATTTTATAATAAAGGAAATCATCACAGGAGGGACGACATGATCGAGGATATCCTTTCGGGGCTGAACGGGGAGCAGCGGGAGGCTGTACTGGCCACCGAGGGCGCGGTTCGCGTCGTAGCGGGCGCCGGCTCCGGCAAGACGCGGGTTATCAGCCGCCGTTTCGCTTATCTGGTTACGGAGCTCGGCGTGCTGCCCCGTCATATTCTCTGCGCCACCTTCACGAACAAGGCGGCGAATGTCATGCGCGCCCGCATCCGACGATTGATCGGCGACGACGACACGGGCTATATTTCCACGTTCCATGGCTTCTGCGTTTCTGTGCTGAAAGAAGACAGCCACGCGGTCAGCTACCCGAAGAGCTTCCTCGTCGTGGACAACGCCGACATCGACGCGATGCTGGCGCGGGTTTACGAGGAACGCGGACTGACGCTTCGCCACCGGACTTTTTCCGACGCGCGGGACATGATCGAAATCCAGAAGACCTTCAAACAGCCCGACTATTATAAGGACCTGATTGCGATGCCGCTGGAAGCGCTGCGGGAAAAATACATGGCGGCGCGGGATGCCGACGAGATCATTTTCCTCGGCTATCTCTGGCAGGAGAAAAAATGCTTCGCCCTCGACTACAACGACCTGATCGTCTTCACGCTGCACATTTTCGAGGAAAACGAAGCCATCCGGCAAAAATGGCAGGAACGGCTCGAATACATCATGGTGGACGAATTTCAGGACATCGACGACCTGCAGTATCGGCTTTTGAAGGTTCTCGCCGCCCACCACGGCAACCTGTTCGTCGTCGGCGACCCCGACCAGACGATTTACACCTGGCGCGGCGCCAACGGCCGCTTTTTATTGGACTTCAATCTGCATTTCCCCGGCGCGAAAACCATCCCGATGATGAAAAACTACCGCTCGACGCCGGAAATCCTGTCCGCGGTCAATTCCCTGATTGCAAAAAACCATAACCGCATCAAAAAGGATTTGCTGCCCGTCCGAGAAAACGGCGAAAAGCCGATTTGCCACCATGGGCCTAACGCCAAAGAAGAATCGCACTGGATTGCCGCCCGCATCGCGGAACTGACGGCGGAGGGGATACAGCCTTCCGATATCGCGGTGCTGTACCGCGCCCATTATGTGACGCGGGCACTGGAGGAAGCGCTGATTGACGCAAAGATTCCCTATGTCATATACAGCGGTACGCCGTTTTTCGCGCGGCGCGAGATCAAGGACGCCCTCTCCTATCTCCGTATGGTCATCTACAAGGACGACCTGTCTTTCCGCCGCGTGGCAAATCTGCCGAAGCGAAACCTCGGCCAAAGGCGCATGGCTTTTCTGGAGGAAACCGCCGAAAAGGAAAATTGCACGCTGTATCAAGCGCTCCAAAATACTCTGGACGACGAGATTTTCAAGCGCACGAAGGCGAAGGAATTTGTTGCGCTTGTAGAAACCTTTGCCCAGCGAACGGAGGAATCCGCGACGGAGTTGCTGGCGGCAATTCTCGACGTCAGCGGCTACGAGCGAATGCTTCGCACCGAGGGCAGCCAGGAGCGATTGGACAATTTGGCGGAGCTGAAGGCCGCCGTCCGCGAATACGAGGAAACATGCGGCGAGGAAGCAAGCGCCGCCGATTTTCTCGACCATGTCGCCTTGTTCACCAACAGTGACGCCGAAACGTACCGTGATCGTGTGCGGCTGATGACGATCCACGCGGCGAAGGGGCTGGAATTCCCCGTGGTTTTCCTGATGGCAATGAACGAAGGAATCCTGCCCTCCCGCAAAACGAAAACACGGGAAGCGATGGAGGAGGAACGGCGGCTCGCCTTCGTGGCGATGACGCGGGCTAAGGACAGGCTCTATCTCTCCGAAGCGGAAGGGCTTGCGAACGACGGCGCAGTCCGCTTCCCGTCGCGCTTTTTGCTGGACGTGGACAAAGCCCTGCTCGTCTTCGATCCGGAGCCGAGCAAGGCTTTGATAGAGGAAGCCCGCGCCGAGATCGCCGCAAAAGACGCGCGGCTTGAACCTCCCACCGCAAAAGACTTGCGCCCCGGTCAACGGGTACGCCACACCGCTTTCGGCGACGGTACGGTTCTCGCGATAGAAAACGACGCCGTAAAAGTGCAGTTCGACACGATAAAAACGCCCCGCGCTTTGGCCGCGGGGAAACTGGAAAAGATATAAGGAAACACGCAGCAAAAAAGCGTATCCGACGCGAAGCAGTGTCGTATCGGATACGCTTTTCTTCTTCTTATTGCTGCCAAGCCTTGCAGACGTCAATCCACGCTATGGCTTGCGAATACTTTTCCAGCTCCTCCATCGTCAACTCAATGGCGCTGTTTGCACTGCCGCAGGCGGGAAAAACTGTCTCGAAACGTTTCAGCGACTCATCGAGATAGACTTTAACGCCGTCATTAAGGGCGAAGGGACAGACGCCTCCAATCGCGTGACCGATCAGTTCGACGTTTTCCTCCGGCTTCAGCATTTTCGGCTTCGTACCGAATTGCGCCTTGAATTTCGGATTGTCGATTTTCGCGTCGCCGGCGGCGACGACCAGCAGCGGGCCTTCCTTCCCCATGAACGAGAGCGTCTTCGCGATTCGGCACGGCTCGCAGTGAAGCGCCTGCGCCGCCAACTCCACGGTCGCGCTGGATGTCTCGAATTCCAGCACTTTTTCTTCTATACCGTGCTGCCGGAAAAATGCCTTTACCTTTTCAATCGCCATTGTATCCTCCCGCGTTTACAGGAAAACGTACTTTAAAACGAACAGCACCGTCAGCACATACATCAGCGGCGTGATTTTGCTTGTCTTTCCCGTCAGGAGATGGAGCAATGTGTAAAAAATGACGCCGAAGGCGATGCCCTCGGAAATCGAGTAGGTGAACGCCATCGAAGCGATCGCGATAAACGCCGGAACCGCTTCCGCGTAATCGGTGAACCAGTCGATATCCTTGACCTGCTGCATCATCAGGAAGCCGACCATGATCAGCGCCGGCGCGGTGGCAAACGCCGGAATCGCGAGGAACAACGGCGAGAAAAACAACGCCAGCAAAAACAGCCCCGCCGTCACGACGGAAGAAAGGCCAGTACGCCCCCCCTCGGCGATGCCCGCCGAAGACTCGACGAAAGAGGAAATCGTCGACGTTCCTAAGAGCGCCCCCGCCGTCGTTCCGATGGCGTCAGCCAAGAGAATATTCCGTATGCCGGGCAACTTTCCATCCTTGTCCAGCAAGTTCGCTTTCGAAGCACAGCCAATAACAGTGCCCAGCGTATCGAACATATCAACAAACAGGAACGCCATAAGAATCGTCAGGAAATTGACGTTCAGGATCGAGCCGAAATCAAGCTGCATGAGCGTCGGCGCCATGGACGCTGGCATAGCGACGACTGCCGACGGAAACAGGCTGAAAAATCCCTTCGACGGATCGGGCACATAAAAACCCGCAAGCTGGCAGACCATGCCCAACACCCATGTGGAAATGATGCCCCAAAGGACGCTGCCCTTGATATTTTTCGCCATCAGCACTGCCGTCAGCAAAAGGCCGACAAGCGCCAAGAACACTGTAATGCCTTCCGTCCGGAACGTCCCGTCCGCCAGCGCCTTGCTGAACGGATAAAGCTTCACCAGCGTCGGCCCGCTCACGACGATATGAGCGTTCTGGAAACCGATAAAGCAGATGAAAAGCCCGATGCCGACAGAGACCGCCGTCTTGAGCTGACGCGGGATTGCGTCGAAAATCGCCTCACGGACATTTGTCAGTGAAAGCACGATGAAGATGATACCTTCGACAAATACCGCCGCCAATCCCTGCTGCCAAGTGTAGCCCATGCCGATGACGACCGTGAACGCGAAGTACGCGTTGAGGCCCATGGCCGCCGAAAGCGCCAGCGGCATATTCGCAAAAATCGCCATGCAGAGCGTGCCGAGCGCCGACGCCAGCGCCGTCGCCGTGAAGACCGCCCCCGCGTCCATGCCTGCCGCACTCAGGATTCCCGGATTAACCGCGAGGATATACGCCATAGTCATGAACGTGGTAAGTCCCGCCATAGCCTCTGTCCGCACGTCCGTGCCGCGCTCTTTCAGCTTGAAAAATTGTTCCATTTGCCATCCCCCCATGTTTTTATTATAACGCCTTAGTTCAGATTTTGTCGACAGACAAAATCTCCTTAAAGGCGTTTCATCGAGGCGAAACCTTGATATAACGCCTTAGTTCAGATTTTGTCGACAGACAAAATCTCCTTAAAGGCGTTTCATCGAAGCAACGCTTCGATATACTATCACGTAGCTTTTTCGTCCATCCGCAGAATGAATTAAACGGAAAGGCCCAGTTCTTCAAATAAGCTTGTAAAAGCGCATAACGTTTAGTATAATTTATAAAATGGCGGTATTATATAATTTTGTAAGAAGCGAGTTGATTCTCATGCGAAAACCCGCGAT
>JAGAZS010000085.1 GCA_017939945.1 Schwartzia sp. (in: firmicutes) | reverse complement strand
GCCGAACCGCGCGAGGCTGCCCGCCTCGGCGTTCTTGACCACGACGCCGTCAATCGGCACGCCGTCGTGAAGGTGTTCTTCGTAAAATTTTTCGATGGCGGCGATTTCCGCTTCGACGCTTTCCGCCTGTCCGACCTGCGCCACCTCGAAAGCGGTTTTTTCGCGGAGCATCGCCAGTTTTTCCGGCTCGGCCACGTCAAGCGTGGGAATGTCGTAAACCATGTAGCGCAGGCGGTCTAGGTAAAGACTGCGCTCCTTGTTCCGCAAAATGCCCGCCGCCGCGTTGCGCGGATTGCGGAAAAGCTCTTCGCCGGCCGCTTCGCGCTCGGCGTTGATGGCGGAAAAGGTCGCCACGTCCATGAACACTTCGCCGCGCACCGCTTCGCCGGTGCGGTTCACGCCGCTTTTTTCATAGGCTTTGATGAAGGCGGGGAGCACCTCGCCGGTTTTGCCGTCGCCGCGGGTGACGAAAGTGCAGGAGCCGTCGGCCTTCGGATAGGCGACGACAGTCAGCCCGTCCAGCTTCGGCTCGTGGAGCACCGGCCAAAGACGACGCAGTTCGGTTTCCAGCTTGCCGCGCTCCTCGTCGAATTTCACCTTTGCGAGGCTGATGACCGGCACGGTATGGCGGAACTTGGAAAAGGCCGCCGCCGCTTCCCCCGGTACATAGTCGAGGTCGGCGGCGCCGTATTTCTCGATATAGTCGGCGCGCAGGCTGTCGTATTCGCTGTCCGTCATCACGGGCGCGTCGTTGTTGTAATAGGCGGCGTCCGCCGCCTTGATTGCGGCGAGATGTTCTTCCCGCGTCATCACAAAGTCCCGATGCCTTGCAGCAGACCTTCGCTGAGCTTTGCGAGCCGTTCCTTCGCGGCCATGTCCTCCGCCCAGAATTCGTCCGGCTGCTTTTTGATTCTCATGGCCAGTTTCGCCTTTGCCGCGTCCATGGCCTCCCGTTCCTTCGGCGTGAAAGCGACGCCTCTACGGCGAAGCTTCAGCTCCGTTTCCTCCGCCCAGACGGTCAAAAGAGAGAGGCACTCGGCGCGCTGCGCCTCGATGGTTTCCTGCGTGATCTTCTTTTCCATGACTTACCTCCTGAAAACATTATGCCTTATTATTTTATCACGATGAGAGCGCTTGAAAAAGGAAAAATGTTTTTTGTTTACCAATTAAATTTTTATGGTTGACCAGAAGGACGCATACAATTATAATAGGAAAGCGTTAAGGAAACAACGAATAAATCCATTCGCGCATCTGTCGAGGGATTTTTTCGGCTGTCTAGGAAAGGGCCTCGAAGGCGTAGCATCGCTACGTCGAGAGGGCATTGACAACGACAGCCGGAAAAAGACCCGGCAAAGGCGTGGAGGGACTTGTTCGGTGTTTCCTTACGGAAACAACAAAGGAGTTTGGGAATATGAACGGACAACATTTTTCGGCGCGGGCCGTGACGAAGATTGCGCTTTGTGTGGCGTTCTGCTGCGTAACGGCATGGTTCTCGTTTCCGCTGCCGTTCACGCCGGGACTGGTGACTGCGCTGACGATGGCGCTGGGATTGGCGGCGTTCGTATTGACGCCGAAGGAGACGTTTGTCGCGGTGTCGGTCTATCTGCTGCTCGGGATTTGCGGCTTGCCGGTCTTCACGGGCGGTACGTCGGGGCTGGGGCGAATCCTCGGGCCGACCGGGGGATTCTGGATCGTCTGGCTGCTGGTCTATCCGCTGGTCAGCGCGCTGAAGGGCGCGACGCCTAATTTCCGCCGTTACGCGCTGGTGGATATCGTGGTCGGTATGCCGCTGACATATCTGGGCGGCATGGCGTCGATGATGCTCGTGCTGGATATCACGCTCTGGCAGGCGGTGATGATGGCCGTCGTGCCGTTTATCCCCGGCGACATCATTAAATGTCTCGCGGCGGCGGCTCTCGGCGTGCGCGTCAATAACATGCTGGAGACCGTCTGATGGAGAACGTCTATGTGCTCGGCGCGCTTCGGACGCCGATCGTGACGAAGAACGGGAAATTCAAGACGGTTCCCGCCGAGGAATTGGGCGCGTCGGTCATCCGTGCGATTACGGAAAAATTTCCCGACGCGGCGCGAAACCTTTCCGGCGTGATCGGCGGCAACGCCGTCGGCACGGGCGGGAATATTACGCGGCTCGCGGCGCTGACGGCGGGGATTTCGGATTTTGTGCCCGCATGGACCGTCGATATGCAGTGCGCTTCGGCAGCGGCGGCTCTCGCAGCGGCGTATCACGCGATTGCCTGCGGCGAGAGCGAGGTCTGTCTCGCGGGCGGAATGGAAAGCTCGTCGCTCCAGCCGCTTCGCGTTTATGACAAAAAAGACGCGCGATTCGCGAAAACGACGGAAGGCGACGGCGCTTACTATACGGCGCAGTTCGCTCCCGACGATCTCGACCCGCAGACGATGTTACGCGGCGCGGAGCGCGTGGCGAAAGCCGAGAATGTTGCGAAAGAGGAGCTCGACGCATGGGCGCTCGAAAGCCATAAACGTGCGGCGGCGGCGCAGAAAAAGGGCGTTTTGCGCCCTTTTATTGTTTCCGTGAACAGCGTCGACGAGGACGACGGAATACGTCCGCGCATGAACCAAAAGCTGCTTGATCGTCTGCCGCGCCTTTTCGGTGCGGACAGCGTGACGACGGCGGGAACCGCCTGCCTGATCAACGACGGCGCGGCGTTTGCGCTTTTGGTTGGCGAAAGCTGGCTCCGCAAACATCCGGCGATTCGCCCTGCTGCCCGTATCGTCGCCGCGCAGGCGATGGGCGGCGCGCCCGACGAAAGCCCCCGCGGCGCGATGCGGACGGCGGAGGCGCTGCTTTCACGGCTTGGCAAAAGGATGGACGAAATGGCGGCGATCGAGTTCAACGAAGCCTTCGCGGTTATCGACGTACTGTTCGAGCGAAAATATCCCGCTCTCGTTTCCCGCTACAATACGCTGGGCGGCGCGCTGGCTTACGGCCACCCTTACGGCGCGTCCGGCGCGATACTGCTCGTGCATTTGCTGTCGGCGCTGGAAAGCGCGGGCGGCGGCTTCGGGCTGCTCTCTATCGCCGGAGCCGGCGGCATGGGCGAGGCGCTGCTTTTGGAGATGAAGCCATGAAAAATTTTTATGAAATGCTCGCCGAAAAAGCGCGGCTTCGTCCTGTCCATATTTGCGTTGTTGAGGACGAGGCCGCGCTTTCCTACGGCGATTTTTTGCACTGTGTTGACGGTCTTGCTGCAAAACTTCCGGCGAAATCGGGCGACGCCGTGCTGGTTCTCGCCGACACCTTTACGCGGCAGGCGGCGGCGTTTTTCGCTGCGCAGAAGAAAGGCGCGCGCCCGATTCTCTTGCATCACGGGCTCGCGCCGGAAGAAGAATCGGCGATTTTCAGGGAGCGCGGCTTGCAGGGCTTCTGGCGCGTCACGGCAGACGGCGAAAGCTACGAAGCACAGGATGCGCCGCAGAGTTTTGTCGATGATGACGACTGCCTCGGCGTGCTGACCTCGGGTTCCACGGGCACGCCGAAGGTCATGTACCGCACCTGTCAAAGCTGGGCGGGATTTTTCCCAACGCAGAACGAAATTTTCGGCGTCGGCGAGGACACGCGGATATTCCTGCACGGCTCGCTTTCCTTCACGGGCAATCTGAACGCCTTCCTTTCGGTGCTTTACGCGGGAGGCGCAACGATAACCGGCGCGAAGCTGCGCGTCCGTTCCTGGGCGTCGCTGCTGCGGAAGCACCGGGCGAATGTCCTTTATCTCGTTCCGGCGAAGCTGCGGCTGTTGGCGGCGGAAAAGGAACCGTTTCCCGATATCCGCTCTATCTTTACCGGTTCCCAGACCGTCGGAGATAAACTGCTTTCTCGCCTCACGAAACTTTTGCCGAACGCCCGTATCGTGCTCTATTACGGCGCCAGCGAGTTGAACTATATCACATATACGGTGCTGGACGCGAATGTTCCCCGCGATTCGAACAATCTCGGCAAGCCGTTCCCCGGCGTGGGGCTTTCGGTGCGGGACGGCAAAATCTATGTGGATACCGCTTATCATGTCAGCGGCGTGAATATACCGTTCACCGTCGGCGACGCCGGACACATCAACGACAAGGGAGAGCTGATTTTCGAGGGCAGGGGAGACGCCTATATCAATAAAGGCGGCTTTAAGATCAGCGCGGCGCAGGTCGAAAATCTCCTGCGGGACATTCCGGGCGTCGCCGCCGCCGTGGTGCTGCCCGTTGCCGACGAGACAAGAGGGGAGGAACTCGCTGCGTTCCTCGTCCGTGAGGAAAACGCCGACGAAACGGAAATCCGCCGCACGCTGCCGAAGGTGCTGAAACCCGTGGAAATGCCGGAACGCGTCGTATTCCTCGAAGAAATCCCGCTGAACGATCGGGGCAAGCCGGATAAGAAACGGCTTTGGGAATCTGTGTCCTGACAAACAAAAAAGCATCGGAATCGCAATCATGATTCCGGTGCTTTTTGTTCTCCCTATTATTTTTGCGCCGCGGCTTTTTCCTTTTCGACCAGTGCGAGATAGTCGGCGAGCAGGCCGTCCTTGCCGCCCGCTTCTTCAGTTTTTGGCTGTTCCGGTGCTGTCGGTGTTTCTTCCGTTTCCGGTTCGGCGGGTGCGGGCGTCGGCTCTGCCGTTGGAGCGGCCGGTGCCGTTGCCGCTTTTTTTGCCGCCACGCCGTCGGAAAGATGGATGTCGACGTCGATGTGGTCTCCGTTCATCAATGGATCGG
>JAGAZS010000084.1 GCA_017939945.1 Schwartzia sp. (in: firmicutes) | reverse complement strand
GTCTACCAGAGCGCGAAGCAAATGCAAAGCCGCGAGCCGCTTTCGCTGGAGCATCCGCCGACCATCGTGCCGCTGCGGCTGCAAGGGTTGCAGGCGAACGAGGACGGGATGTACTTGTTCGACGAGGTAGTCCGGCGATTCGACGAAGCAATGGCAGAGGCCGACGAAGTCGCGTGAAAATGAAAAAGCCGCTCCGAAGAACGGCTTTCCGGCTTTCGCCTCCCTCTGCATGGCCGACCAAGCCATCGAGGTATTCACTGACGGAGGCTCAACCCGTCAGCGCTTGCCATACGGCATTCGCGATTACCCCAGCCAAGACAGCCAAAGCAAATCGTATTAGAGAGTCAACCAAAACTTTCACCTCCTTTCAGGAGGGAGCCCAAAATAATATAGCATTTTTTTATGGAATGTGCTATACTTACTCAAGAGAGTTAATCAAGGCTATCCACCGTCTGACCAACGGTGGGCAAAACAAAGAAACCTCCCGCAAGGGGGGCTTTTTTGTTTTGTATGATTGTTTTCGGCATTTTTGCATACTGTCTTTGACAAACTCTGAACTAAGGCATTAGAACTCGTTGAAATGCCGTTTAAGGAGAGTTTGTCTTTGACAAACTCTGAACTAAGGCATTATAATTAAATTGATTTTGACGAAAAGGAGAAGTCTTTTATGAAGAAATTGATCTTCAAGGGCGCGGGCGTCGCCATCGTCACGCCGTTCACCGAGGACGGCATCAATTTTCCCGAGTTCGGGCGCATGATCGACGCGCAGATTGCGGGCCATACGGACGCTATCATTGTCGCGGGCACTACGGGCGAGGCCGCGACCATGAGCGACGCGGAGCACAAGGAAGCCATCAAGTTTGCCGTCGAGCATACGAATGGGCGCGTGCCTGTCGTCGCCGGCACAGGGTCGAACGATACGGCCTACGCGATCCAGCTTTCACAGTACGCGGAAAAGGTCGGGGCGGACGGGCTGCTGCTTGTGACGCCGTATTACAATAAGTGCACGCAGAAAGGGCTGGTTCAGCATTTCAACAAAATCGCCGACAGCGTGAATATCCCGTGCATACTTTATGACGTACCGTCGCGCACCGGCGTTTCCATCAAGGTGCCGGCCTACGCGGAGCTTTCCAAGCATCCGAATATCGTGGCGGTCAAGGAGGCGAACGGAGACCTTTCGTCGATCCTGCGCCTTCGTTTCGCGGTGGGCGACGAGCTGGCCGTGTACTCCGGCAATGACGACCAGATTGTGCCGATCCTTTCGCTGGGCGGCATGGGCGTCATCTCGGTGCTGTCGAACGTCGCGCCGAAGGAAACGCATGATATTTGCCAGCTTTATTTCGACGGGAAGGTCAAGGAAGCGGCGGAGCTCCAGATCGCTTTCACCGACCTCGCGGACGCGCTTTTCTGCGAGACGAACCCGATCCCGGCCAAGACGGCGATGCGGTTGATGGGTTATGCGGCGGGACCGCTTCGGATGCCGCTTTCGGAGATGGAGCCGGAGAATCTGGAAAAACTCAAAAAGGCGCTGAAAGCACACAATTTGATTTGACGAAACGGGGGATGAACGAATGAAGAACATTATCCGGTTGATTGTTTTCGCCGTATTCATGGTTACGGCTTGCACGGCGGAAATGACGCCTGTGGAGATGGACAAGCCGCAGGAAGGACAGACAATCGCCGACGTGGAGACGCTGGCCATAGGTGCGCCGCTTTACACATCGAAGGAAGGCTATCCTTCCAAAGAAGAATATGTCGGGATTCTGAACGATATGGGCGCGAAGGTGCTGAAAGACAGGATCGTGACGTATAATACCGTGGCGCAGGGAATTCGCCAGAAGACAGGGAAAGATGTCTATTCTCTCGACCGTATTCCTGCCGCGAAGATTTTCAAGGATAACGTAATGGATTTCGCAGACGCTTATCTTGTCTCCACGGTGACTATGAGCAAACGCACGGTATTGTTCTTTGACATATATCGTGCGGGGACGAACGAGCTTTTGTATGAGTATGAGCTTATCTTGGACAGCGAAGACAAGGATGACGTGAAGACATATTCGGAAATGGCCGAGAAGTTCTATAAACATTTCATTTCAGTGCAGGAGACGCAGAAGAAGGACAAGGAAAAGGCGGACCGCAAGGCGCAGAAGGAACGGGAAAAGGCAGAGCGTGCAAAGAAATAAAAAAGAACAGGGCTGTTCATGAACCCACCATAAGGGGCATTTCATGGCAGCCCTGTTTTTCGTGTTTTTTCGGAAATTGTTTATCGTTTCCCTAATGTGCGAGATAAAGCGGCTGGATTTTGGCGCTTTCCGCCAATTCCTCGGAAATCGCGCCGTTTTTCACCATCGCGTCCAGCACGATGAACTGCCGCTTTTTCGCCAGCAGGAAATCCTCATAGGGGGAATAGAGCGACGGCGCGTTTGGCAGTCCCGCGAGCATGGCCGCTTCCGGTAGCGTCAGATCCTTCGGATCCTTGCCGAAGTAACCGTGAGCCGCTTCGTAAATGCCGTAATAGCCGGAACCGAAATAAATGGTGTTCAGGTAGAGTGTCAGGATTTCGATTTTTGAGCAGCGCATCTCGAGATCAAGGGCGAGGGCAAGCTCCTCGGCCTTGCGCGCGAAGGTCTGCTCCTGGGTCAGGAACAGGTTTTTTATCAGCTGCTGCGTGATGGTGCTTGCGCCTTCCTCGATTTCCCCGTGCTGGAGATTGACGAGCGTGGCGCGGATGATGCCCTCGATGTCGAAGCCGGGATGTGTAAAAAATCGGGCGTCCTCGACGGCGACGATGGCTTTTATCAATTCGTCGGGCATCTCGTCGGCGGAAACGATCTTTTTCGCGGCCATGCGCTCGTCGACGGCGTCGCGAAGGAACAGCAACCGTTTCACACGCGTGAAAGCGTCCGCGGGGGCTTGCGGCGCGGCCTCGGAACGTGCGACCGAGGATGCGACGCTTTCCGTAGCCCAGTCCGCGACGCGGCCTACTGTTTCCGGACGCAGCACATCGCGTCCCCCGGCCAGAAAGAAGCCGAGGAAGAACACGAGCACCAGCCCTGCGCATAGACGGAGAAGTGTTTTGATCAATGCTTTTCGCTCCTATATTATAAGGATAAGATATTATAGCGTATTTTTTGTTGGAGAGAAAAGAAAAATATTCTTGCATTTTTATGCAATACTTGTGTATAATTATTAAAATTTTTGGATGAGCGATTCCGTAAGGGAGTGAACTATCATGAAAGTCAGCATCATCGGCGCGACGGGCTACGCAGGCGCGGAGCTTCTGCGGCTGCTCCTGCGGCATCCGGAAGTGCGGGTTGCGCATATCACTTCGGAGAGCCATGCGGGGCAGTCGATCTCGTATGTCTATCCGCATTTCGAGCGGATCATGAATCAACCGCTGGAAAGCTTGGACAACATTGAGGCCATCGGCGAGGACAGCGATTTCCTGTTCATAGGATTGCCCGCCGGGTACGCGATGACAATCGGACTCGAGTTGGAAAAGCTGCCGGTGCGGATCATCGATCTCGGCGCCGATTACCGTTTCCACGATACGGCGGTCTATGAAAAGTGGTACAAGATCGAGCATGCGCACAAGGACGCGAAATGCGTCTATGGACTGGCCGAATTGTACCGGGACGCAATCAAAGACGCGAAGATCATCGGCAACGCGGGCTGCTATACAACGGCCAGCATCCTGGCATTGGCGCCGTTGGTCAAGTACGGGCTGATCGACACGGACAGCATCGTGATCGACGCGAAGTCGGGCGTGTCCGGCGCGGGCCGCTCGGCGAAGCTGCCGAACCATTTCCCGGAGCTCTACGACAATTTCAAGGCATACGGCGTCGCGAATCACCGCCATACGCCGGAAATCGAGCAGGCGCTTTCGGATATCAGCGGCAAGCCGATTACGCTGCAGTTCACGCCCCACCTCGTTCCGATGTCGCGCGGCATCTTGTCCACCTGCTACGCGAAGCTGAAAGACGGCGAGACGGCGGAAAGAGTGGACGGGGCTTTCCAGGCGATGTATAAAGATGAATTTTTCATTCGCCTGCGGGGACGAAATGCGTACCCCGAGACGAAATACGTACGCGGTTCGAATTACTGCGATCTCGGTTGGCACATCGACGAACGGACAAACCGCGTGATCGTGCTGTCGGCGATAGACAATCTTGTAAAGGGAGCGGCGGGGCAGGCGATACAGAATTTCAACATCGCCTGCGGCTTCGACGAGAAGTTGGGAATTGACATGATTCCGATGTACCCGTAATGGTTATATCATAAATCTGTAAATATTAGGAGGAAGAAATATGTTCAGTGAAGCACATACCCAGAAAGGCGTTACATTCCCGAAAGGCTTTAAGGCGGCGGGGGTCAAGGCCGGTATCAAGAAGAGCGGGAATCTCGATCTCGCTTTGATTTATACTGAGAAAGAAGCGGCGGTTGCCGGTACGTTCACGCAGAACCAGGTAGCGGCGGCTTCCGTGTTCGTGTCGAGGGAAGTCGTGAAGGGCGGCAAAGCGCACGCGATTTGCGCCAACGCGGGCTGCGCGAATGCCTGCACCGGCGACGAGGGCATGAACAACGCCCGCGCCATGGCGAAAGCCGCGGCGGACGCGGTGGGCTGTCCGGCGAATGAAGTCATCGTTGCGTCCACGGGCGTGATCGGCGTGCAGCTTCCGATGGAAAAAGTCATGGCGGGCGTCAAGGCGGCGGCGGCGGAGCTGTCCGAGGACGGCAGCGTCAACGCGGGCAACGCGATTATCACGACGGACACTTACTCGAAAGCCTGCGCGACGGAGGTCGAGATCGGCGGCAAGAAAGTCCGTTTCGGCGCGATTGCGAAGGGCTCCGGCATGATCCAGCCGAATATGGCGACGATGCTTTGCTTCATCACGACGGACGCGGCAATCGATCAGAAGCTTTTGCAGGCGGCGCTGTCCGAGATTGTCGAGGTCACCTTCAATATGATTTCGATTGACGGCGACATGAGCACCAACGATATGGTAATCGTGATGGCGAACGGCGCGGCTGGCAACGCGCCGATTACCGAGAAGGGAAAAGATTACGAGATTTTCCGCGACACGCTGAAGGAGCTTTGCACGGGGCTTTCTCAGCGCATCGCCGCGGACGGCGAGGGCGCAACGAAGTTCCTGACCATCCGTGTGACGGGCGGAGAGTCCTTTGAGAGCGCGAAGCAGGTCGGCATGAGCGTCGCGAAGTCGCCGCTGGTCAAGACGGCGTTTTTCGGCGAGGACCCGAACTGGGGCCGCGTGATTTGCGCGGTTGGCTACGCGGGCGTGCCGATCAAGCCGGAAAAGACGGTGGTGAAGTTCGGCGGGATTCCCGTATACGCCAACGGCGTCGGCGTGTCCTTCGACGAAGCGGCGCTTCGCAAGGTCATGGCGGAACGCGACATCGTGATCGATGTGGAACTTGGGCTCGGCAACGCGGAGGCGACGGTCTGGTCCTGTGATTTCTCCTATGAGTATGTGAAGATCAACGGAGAATACCATACTTGATAGGGGGCGGCAAAATGTTTTCACCGCAGGACAAAGCGAACCTGCTCGTCGTGGCGCTGCCGTATTTCCAGGAGTTCTCGGGCAAGACCATCGTGGTCAAATACGGCGGCAACGCGATGATCAGCGAGGAG
>JAGAZS010000083.1 GCA_017939945.1 Schwartzia sp. (in: firmicutes) | reverse complement strand
GCCGGAAGCCGCGCCAGCATTTTCTCGACATTCCTGCTGGTAGCAATCATCACTGCTGTCGGCACGGCTGTCGGCGTTTTCTGCGGCTGGGCGCGGGGCCGAGCGGACGATTTGCTGATGCGCGTTTCCGACCTTTGCCTCGCGTTCCCCGGGCTCGTTTTCGCGCTGGCGGTGGCCGGCGTCCTGGGCGGCGGCCTGCACAACGCGGTGCTGGCCCTGGCCGCGATCTCGTGGCCGAAGTACGCGCGGATTGCCCGCAGCCAGACGCTTGCCGTGCGGGAGACTACCTATCTGAAAGCGGCGATGCTCGCCGGATGCTCGACGACGCAGCTGATCGTGAAACATATCCTGCCGAATATCGCGGGGCCGATCCTGGTGACGGCGATGCTGGATATCGGCACGATGATGATGGAACTGGCGGGGCTTTCGTTCCTCGGGCTTGGCGCAAAGCCGCCGACGGCGGAATGGGGCAGCATGATGAGCGAGACGCGGGGGCTGCTGCAAACCGTTCCGTGGGCGGTCTTCGCCCCCGGCGTCGCGATCTTTGTCGCCGTCATGGTGTTCAATCTTTTGGGCGACGCGGTGCGGGACTATATGGACCCGAAGATGAGGAAGTGAACGCATGATGGAGAACGCGCTTCTGCGATACGAGAATGTGACCATCGCATATAGCGGCCTTCCCGTCGTCCATGATGTCAGCCTTTCCCTGCGGGAGGGGGAAATCCTCGGCGTCGTCGGCGAGTCCGGCAGCGGCAAGAGCACGCTCTTGAAAGCGGCGATGGGGCTGCTGGGGCCGGGCGGCGTCGTCGCTCGCGGCGATATATGGTACAAGGGCAAAAATCTTCCCGAGCTTTTGGAGGAGGAATTGCGGCGTCTTTCCGGAGCGGAACTCGCGATGATTTTTCAAGACGCGGGCGCGTCATTCTGCCCGGTCCGCAGCGTGGGCGCACAGCTTTATGAGGCGGTTTGCGCCCACGAAAACATTTCGGAAACGGACTTTCGCGAAAAAGCGGAGGCGCTTTTGCAAAAGCTACGCTTTGAAAACGCGGTGCGCATCCTCGAAAGCTATCCGTTCGAGCTGTCCGGCGGCATGATGCAGCGCGTGGGCATCGCCGCCGCCATGCTGCTGAATCCCGCCGTGCTGCTGGCCGACGAGCCCACCAGCGCTCTTGACGTGTCGGTGCAGAAGCAGGTCGTGGAGGAAATGCTTTTGATCCGCGACCTTTGGCATACGTCTATCGTCATCGTCACGCACAACATCGGCGTCGTCCGCGCGATGGCGGACCGCGTGGCCGTGATGAAGGACGGGCGGATCGTGGAAAGCGGCGGCACGCGGGACGTGCTGGAGCATCCTGCGCAGGAATACACCAAAAAACTGATGGCGGCCGTGCCAAAGCTAAGACTTCGGAGGGGAGCATGACGACGCCGATTTTGCAGGCGCAAAGCCTCAAAAAGATATTTACGCGGGACAGGCAAAGCGGTTTTCTTGCCGTGGACGGCGTCAGCTTCGACATTTCCGCCGGGGAATGCGTCGGACTGATCGGCGAGTCCGGCAGCGGCAAAAGCACCGTCGCGAACATGATTGCCCGCTTGCTCGACCCAACGGAAGGGCGAATATTATTGGACGGAAAAGACGTCACAAACGCCGAGGCGCGGGAAATTTTCCGCACCGTCCAGATGATTTTCCAATCGCCGCAGGAATCCTTTGATCCGCGCCGCACATTGGGGGACGGCATCGGCGAGAGCCTTTTGAACGTCGGGTGGTCCCGTGCCGAGGTTCGCGAGAAAGTCGGGCGGCTTTTGGAGGCTGTCGGCCTTTCGCCGGATTTTGCGG
>JAGAZS010000082.1 GCA_017939945.1 Schwartzia sp. (in: firmicutes) | reverse complement strand
GCATCCTTCAGCGTCATCGGCTCGTCTCCGCCGGCCGGCTGGTTCATCACCTGCCGGAGCATTTGGCGCATTTGGGCCAGCTCGTCTTCCAGCGCGTTGATTTTCTGTTGCTTGTCGTTAAGTTGCTGCTCTTTCCCGGCATCTACCGGCGTTTCCTCGGTCTCCGCAGCCGACGTCGGAGAAACGGGAACTGCAACCTTTGGTATCTCTTCCGTGTCAAGCTGCGCCGCCTCTTTCGCCGCAGCCGCCGCGAGGGCTTCCGCCTTGATGATGCGGGATTTTTCTTTCTTGGGCGTTTCTTCCGGCTGGGGCGCCCGGCTCGGCGCAGCCGGTTTCGCCGGACGTGCGATAATGGGTTCCGGCTTGAGCAGAATCGGTTCTGCCAGCCCGACTCGAGGTCTTTCAAATCCAGCCCGTCGTATGCATCTTCTTCCGATTCCGAAGGCGACTGCACGCTGATCCTTGGCTGGCGTTTCTTCGCCGGCTTTGAAGGCTGCGAAGATGCCGCAGGCGTACGCAAAATCGGCTCGGGCGCAAGGGACGCGAATCCCTCGTTCTCCGCGGACGCGGGCAACTCTCTCTCCCGGCTCTGCGCTCGCGCCAACGAGACGCCTTCCTCGGTCCCCGCCGTCTTGTACTGCGAGAGCACATTTCGCGGCTGAGCTGCTTTTTGCGGCTTCGGCGGCTCCGGCTCACGCGGTGCCGGCTGTATAGGCGTACGCGGCATCGCCGGGAGCTTTACGCGGGGGCGGCGCGGCGTATCGTCCACCGCCGCCGTCACTTCCACGACTTCTTTGCTCTTATAGCCCAAAAAGCCGCCCTGCTTATATCGTTTCGTATGAAGAATGACCGCGTCGCGTCCCAATTCGTCTTTGACCATCGCCATAGCTTCCTTGAGATCGGCCGCTTTAAACACCTTGATACGCAATTATACTTTCACCACCCCAAGTATTTGCAGCTCTACGCTTTGCTCGATCTCCGCATGGGACAAGACGATAACGCCTTCGATCGAGCGCTCGACAAGCTTCCGGAAATACGGCCTGACCGCAGGGCTCGTCAGCACGATCGGCTGATAGCCCATATTCGTCAGCTTCGTCAGTTCCGTATTCAGGACTGTCAAGAGCTTTTGCATCGTATCCGGGTCGAGGCTCACATAGGAGCCGCGGTCCGTGCGCTGCACCGCGCCCGCGATCCGGTTTTCCAGCGCCGGATCAAGCGTGACACAGGGAATTGTATTGTTCTGCAGGTTCTGCTGCGTAATCTGGCGCGCCATCGCGTGGCGCACATACTCGGTCAGGATATCCGTATCCTTCGTCGCCCGCGCGTAATCCGCCAGCACCTCGAAAATCGTGCTCATATCGCGAATCGAAATGCGTTCCCGCAGGAGATTCGCGAGTACCTTCTGAACCTCGCCCACCGACGGCATCTGCGACATGACCTCTTCGACGAGGGTCTCGTTTGTCTTCTTGAGGTTGTCCACAAGATCCTGCGTCTCCTTGCGGCCAAGTATCTCATCCGCATGCGCCTTGATGACCTCGGTAAGATGCGTCGCAAGCACCGAGACCGCGTCAACGACGGTATAGCCGTTCAGCTCTGCCTGCTCGCGCTGCTGCTCGGTAATCCAGAGCGCGGGGAGACCGAAAGCCGGCTCGATCGTCTCGATGCCCGGCACTTCCTCGAACACCGTCCCGGAATTCATCGCGAGGAAGTGATCAAGTAATAATTCGCCCTTCGCTATCTCAATTCCTTTTAATTTTATAATATAAGCGTTAGGTTTTATTTGAATATTATCCCGGATACGGATTGTCGGCACCACAAGGCCGAGCTCCAGCGCGCACTGTCGGCGAATCATGACGATGCGCTCCAACAGGTCACCGCCCTGCCCGGTATCGACAAGCGGAATCAGGCTGTAACCGATTTCAAGCTCCATCGGGTCAACCTGCAGCAGCGAAACAATGTTTTCCGGCTTGGTTGCCGCCTGCTTTTCCTTTGCCGCCTGCTGCTTCTGTTCTTCCGCTTTCTCTTCGCCCACTTCCGCCGTCCGGCGCAAGGAATAACCGATAAATCCCGCAATCATGGCAAGCACAAAGAACGGAATCCCCGGAAGCCCCGGCACAATCGCAAGCAAAACCAGCACGCCGCACGCGATGAAGAACACACGCGGATTGCGGAAAAGCTGGGACACCAAATCGGCGCCGAGATTGTCGCCGTCCGAAGCCGAGCGCGTAACAATGATGCCTGTCGCCACGGAAATCAAGAGCGCAGCAATCTGCCCGACAAGGCCGTCGCCCACCGTAAGGAGCGTATAAGTCTGGAGCGCCTGCATCGCCGTCAGGTTCCGCATCAGCATGCCGATGATGAAACCGCCGCCGATATTGATCAGCGTTATGATAATCGACGCAATCGCGTCGCCCTTGACGAACTTCGAGGCACCGTCCATAGCGCCGTAAAAACTGGCTTCATCCTGAATTTTCTTTCGCCGTATCTTCGCCTCGGCGTCCGAAATAGCGCCCTGGTTCAGATCGGCGTCGATCGCCATCTGTTTGCCCGGCATCGCGTCCAGAGTGAAGCGGGCCGCGACCTCGGAAACGCGCTCCGCGCCCTTCGTGATGACCACGAACTGGATAACGACAAGAATCAAAAACACGATAAAGCCGACCACAGCATTGCCGCCCACAACAAAATTGCCGAATGCGGTGATGACCTCGCCGGCATAGCCTTCCAAAAGGATCAGCCGTGTTGTGGAAATGTTCAGCGCCAGGCGAAACAGCGTCGTAATCAGCAGGAGCGAAGGAAATACGGAAAAATCCAGCGCCTCCGAGTTGTAAATCGTCACCAGTACGATGACAAGAGACAACGTAATGTTGACGCAGAGCAGGATATCGAGGAGCATCGTCGGCAAAGGAATGATCATCATCAGGACAATCATGATGAGAACGGCCGCGACCAGCACATCGCTATGCTGTTGTATGAAGCTGCCCTTCTCTTCCATTTCCCGGCTCCTTTATCATAAACGCGCTTCGGCTCCTGTCGGGGCTCAACCGGCGTAACGGTATGGATGTTTCAAATGATAGACATAGGCGAGAACCTCAGCTACCGCCTTGTAAAGCTCCGGCGGCACCGTTTCGCCGATCTCCACCGACGCGTAAAGCGCCCGTGCCAGCGGCTTGTCCTCGACAATCACGACGCCGGCCTCTCGGGCGACGTCTTTTATTTTCAGGGCGACAAGATCCTGCCCTTTGGCAATGACCTGCGGCGCGCGCATCCCTTCCGCATAACGAAGGGCTACCGCGAAATGCGTCGGGTTCGTCACAATGACGTCCGCCTTCGGCACCTCGCGCATCATGCGCGACATCGCCATTTCCCTCTGTTTCTGCTTGATCTTGCCCTTGATCTGGGGATCGCCTTCCATCTGCTTAAACTCTTCCTTGACCTCTTGCTTGGTCATCTTGAGCTGCTCATTGTGATCCCATTTTTGGTACATATAATCGAGTATCGCCAGCGCGAAGAAAATCGCGCATATCTTGAACGCCATCATGAAAATGATATCGGCAATCTGCGTCATGCTCGCCGAAAGGTCGAGATACAGAAGCTTCGGCATCTGCAAAATCTCGTCCTTCAGGTTCTCGTAAAGGAACAAGCCGATAATCAAAATCTTGAACAGGGACTTTATCAATTCCACCAATGACCGTTTCGAGAACATGCGCCCGAAACCGTTGATTGGGTTCAATTTCTCAAGGTCGAAGCCCAAAGGCTCCGTCGTAAAATTCCAGCCGACCTGCACGAGATTGATCGCGAGACCGATCAGCATGATTGCCACCATGATTGGGAACGCGGTCTTCAGCAGGATCATGACCATGCCGAGGAACAGCCGGAGCACCGTCTCGGTGTCGACCGTCGTATTCAAATGGCCGAAAATATACGCCGTATAACCCGCGATTTCACGGTAAATGCCCGCGCCGAGGATTTTCATGGCCCAGAAGCCGATAAACAGGACAAATGCCGCGTTCAGCTCCTGGCTTTTCGCCACCTGGCCTTTGTTTCTTGCGTCCGACTTCTTTTTTGCCGTCGGCTCTTCTGTCTTTTCTCCCCCGTCATCCGCAAAGAGCTGGAGATCAAAGACGAAGCGGCTATCGTAAGAGTCTAAGGGCTGCGTTGATATTTCCGTACATCGCATTGAACAACACATCCAAAAACAGAAGATAAAACGGGATTACGATGGAAAGCACGCCAAGGCCGATGATGATATGCATCGGAACGCCGACGACGAAAATATTGAGCTGGGGCATCGTCCGCGCCAAAATGCCGAGGCCGACATTTGTCATCAGCACCGCGAACGTGACCGGAATCGCAATCTGCACGCCAGTCGTGAAAATCCCCACCGTTAACTTCGCGACAAGCTCCACCAGAGAGATATTCGGATTGAGCGCCAGAAGCGGCACGGATGTAAAGCTTCCCACCAGTGCCGAAATCAGCGCATGATGGCCGTTCGTCACGACAAACACGATGAGCCCCAAATTATAAAGAAAACTTCCGATAAGCGGTATCTGCTGACCGGAAGTCGGGTCCATGACATTGACGATCGAAAATCCTACCTGCATATCCATCATCTTGCCAGCCATATTGATCGCCGCAAATGAGACATAGGCCACGAAACCGATAAGCCAACCGATAAAAAGCTCGCGGATTACCGCCGCAGCAAAAGCAAGCACAGTTGCCGGCGCCTGAATGGCGCCCATGCCGTCCACCAACGGAAAAATCGCGAAGGAAATAGCCACCGCCGCGCTCACGCGTATTGTCTGAGGGACGTTCATGCTGCCGAAAAAAGGCGCGACAATGAACAGCCCGCTCACCCTTGTCAAAAGCAGAAGAAAGACCGCCGCATGGTTCTGCAACAGATCGTAAAAATCCACGGCGCTCTCTCCACCCTCATCCGATATACATCGGCAGATTTATAAACATGCTCGACACATACTCCACCATGATCCGGAGCATCCACGGCCCGAAAACCAGGATAGCCACGAACACCGCGATAATCTTCGGAATAAAGGCCTGCGTCTGCTCCTGAATCGACGTAGTCGTCTGGAAAATGCTGACCGCAAGTCCCACCATAAGGCCAAGCCCAAGCATAGGAGCGGCGACAAGCAGGACGACCATCAATGCCTGCTGGCCAATCTGGACGACCACATCGCCCGACATCGCCTCATCCCCTCAGCTTCTACTTGAAACTCACAATCAAGGACCGGATCAAAAGCTGCCAGCCGTCCACCATCACAAACAGCAATATCTTGAACGGCATCGAAATCATGACCGGCGGCAGCATCATCATGCCCATGCCCATCAGCGTACTCGCGACGATCATGTCTATGACGATGAACGGAATATAAATCATGAAGCCGATCTGGAACGCCGTCTTCAGCTCGCTGATCACATATGCTGGAATCAGCGTAAACGTCGAAACGTCGTCCTGTGTATCCGGCCTCGGATCGTTCGCCAGATTCACGAAAAGCGCCAAATCCGCCTCACGGGTCTGCTTGAACATGAATTCCCGCATCGGGGCGACTACATTTTTCAGCGCCTCTTCTTGGGAAATCTGCCCTGCAAGGTATGGCTGCAAGCCCTGCTCATTCGCCACGCTCCAATACGGGCCCATGACATACACGGTCAGGAACAGCGACAGAGCGATTACCACTTGGTTCGGCGGCACATTCTGTGTGGAAAGCGCGTTTCGCAGGAATCCGATGACCACCACGATACGGACAAACGCCGTCGTCATCAAAAGAATCGACGGTGCAATTGACAGGACAGTCAGCACCGCCAGGATTTGAAGCGTCACCGCCACATCCTGCGGATTATTTGACGAACCGACGTTGATATCAATATTCGGGATCAGGGGCGCCGCCCAACCGGTTTTCACCATCAGCAAAAAAGAAAGCAGGGCTCCCACAAAAATGAGAGTCCGCCGCTTATTCAACACACCGCACAACCCCTTCTCATCTGCGGTATCCCCCATCGCGAAAAAGCGACGGAATCCTCTTCGCGAACTGTTCCAGAGTTCCCATTTGCGAAGAAAATATATCCACTCCGCCGGATGGCGCCAAAGAGCTGCGATGCAGCCTCTCTATCTCCTCCGGATCCGTGATCTCCCTGAGAAGCGTAATCGAATGCTCGGTCACGCCGAGCACGAATACCCTATCCGCCAATTCCACAATACAGACCGAGCGATTCGGCCCAAGCGGAAGATGCACCAGAAGATGACCGCCGGAAGCGCCGGTCGCTTTCGCAAAATGCCCGGCCAGGAAGCGCGACGCCAGATAAGCCAGTACAAGAACGAAAGCGAACACCGCAAGAAGGCTCAAGAGATAAGCCAGTGTCGACCACCACGATACCCCAGTCGGCCTTGGATCAGGCTCCGTATAGCCGGACAGATAGCTGCCTTCCGCCGCCAGCGCAATCGCGTCCGGCAACGCAAGCAACAGCACAGCCAGCCCGAAGAAGGCCGCAAAACGGAGCCATCGCCGCATCATCAGCCGACAGCTTTGCGGACAGCCTCAAGAACGCGGTCAGCCTGGAACGGCTTCACGATGAAGTCGCGCGCGCCGGCCTGGATTGCCTCGATAACCATCGCCTGCTGCCCCATAGCGCTGCACATAACGATTTTCGCGTTCGCGTCGATCTTCTTGATTTCCTTGACTGCGCTGATACCGTCCATTTCCGGCATCGTAATATCCATCGTCGTAAGGTCAGGCTTCAGCTCCTGATACTTCTCGACAGCCTTCATGCCGTTCTCCGCCTCGCCGACGACCTCATACCCATTCTTGGAAAGAATGTCCTTAACCATCATCCGCATGAATGCCGCGTCGTCAACGACCAAAACTCTGACTGCCATGTTGTTCATCTCTCCTCTTTGTCTTGGAATATAGAACTCCACTAATATTATATAAAAAACTTGCGATTTGCACAAGGCAAAAGCGAATTATTGCAATTTCGCCGCGCGCTCCTCCGGACTTACAATATCCGTGATGCGAACGCCGAAATTCTCGTCGATGACGACAACCTCGCCCTTTGCCAGGAACTTGCCGTTGACATGAATATCGACCGGCTCGCCGGCAAGCTTATCCAACTCGACAATGGAACCGTTTGTCAGCTCCAGCACATCCTTGATCGACTTCTTCGTCCGCCCAAGCTCCACTGTCACCTGAAGCGGCACATCGAGAATCAACCCGATGTTCGCGTCGTTGACCTGAAGCGGCGCCGTCGCCAACGGAGTGAACTGCGCCGGCTGTACCGGAACTCCTGCCGCTACACGCGCCTGCTGTCCATACACCGGCTGTGGCGCCATCGGCATCGGCGCTGCCGCCGGCATCGGAGGCGCTTGCGG
>JAGAZS010000081.1 GCA_017939945.1 Schwartzia sp. (in: firmicutes) | reverse complement strand
TCCCTCTCGACGTAGCGATGCTACGCCTTCGAGGGCTTTTCCTAGACAGTCGAAAAAATCCCTCGACAGATGCACGAATTGACTTAATCAGTGTTTCCTTAAAAAACTGCATAAAAAAAGGCGGCGCTTTCGGGCGTCGCCTTTTTTTATGCAGTTTTCGCTTGCTGTTCTGATCGTTTTTCCGCGTCGCGTTTCAGTTGCCGTTTTCGCAGGTACATTTCTTGGTCCGCTCGTGAAAACACATGATGGAAGTTGTGGTCGTCCTCGTCGTACTCCGACAGCCCCATGGAAATGATCATCGTGTTTCCTTGCCGGTTGGCGTCGTCCATCACTTTGTCGAAGCTGTGATGGAGCGCGTTTCTGTTCTCGAAATCCGGCCCTTCCAGCAGGGCGACGAATTCGTCGCCGCCGATGCGATACACGGGGCTGTGCTTGAAATGGTCGCAAATCAGGCGGGAGGCGCGAATGATGTATTGGTCGCCCGTTTTATGTCCGAAGCAGTCATTGATCGCCTTCAGGCCGTTCAAGTCAAAGACCGCAATCGCGAACGGAGCGATCGTACGGCTCGCGATCAGGGCGTCCTTCTGTTCTTCCATTTCCATATACGCCAGCTTGTTTTTCAGCCCGGTCAGCGAATCCGTATAGGCGAGCTGCCATGCGGATTTCAGCTCGGCATGCTGCGTTTTTTCCCGCTGCAGGGCGTCCGACAGGTTCTGCTTGTATTCGTCCTTGGCGTCGAGAATAACGAAGGTGCGCAAGAGACAGGTCCCCAGCATATATCCGAGGGTGTATAGCGGAAGAAGCGGATAACTCCATTGGAAGGAGAGGAAAATCGCCATTGTCAGTCCGAACAGGCAAACGGTCCGATATCGCTTGCGCTTCGGCCCTTGCACTTGCTCCATGGTGCGCTGCGTATAGAGGGACGTCAGCAGAAAAAGGATAATCTGGACCGCCAGAAACGCGTATCGGGCGTCGCTGGCATGGTAAGCGGCGTTCTCGTCAATCCGGAACAGGATCGGCGTAAAAAAATTCAGAATCATGGCCGCCAATACGGCCGCGAAAAATATTTGCCCCGCGTGGGAAAGGAAACGGCTGAAGGCAGTATCCTCTCCCAGATAGGTGACGACGAACCGCGTCCAGAGCATGATGCCGGCAGCAAGTGCGGCAAAGTAGATCGTTGTGTCCACGAAAAGCAAAGAGGCAAGACGCAGGCTGTCAAAAATGCCCCAAAGCGCGTCTACGGTGTAATAAACCAGGACGCCGTAAAGGAATTGTTTGTACCGCTCCCGGACGGGAATGTCCTGGCTGACGTCGCCGTCAAACAGGATGTCGTGGTTCTCGATCAGCAGGATTGCGACGGCGATCAGTACAATAGAGGTGTAATACATAGCGGCTCCTCGCGATGATCATTGTGAGGTTTGGTAAACAACAAGAAAGCACCATGATTTGGGCGGTGCTTAAAAAAGTGGTATTTTCTGATATTTTAACATAATCAGGCGTTCGGCTCAATACGATTTTCCCTGTATCCGATTCCAAAATTTGTGGATGACTGATTTTTTTGCAGGAAAAACGTTAAACTTATAGAATTAATATAGGTAAACCCGATATACGGGTACGTCGGATTGTTCGGAGGCGAGTCATGGGCAGCCTATATAAAGGTTTGAAACGGATAGTATGGATTGTTTTGCTGCTGGCGTTTGCCGTGAGTACGCCAATGCCGGCGGCGCAGGCGCAGGAAACCGGAAACAAGGTCGTGCGCGTCGGCTGGTATGAATCGACGTTCTGCTACAGGGACAAGTTCGGACGGCGGCGCGGTCTTGACTACGAATATCAGCATAAGATTGCCGCGTATACGGGATGGACATACGAGTATGTGGAGGACAGTTGGTCGAACCTGCTTCAGAAGCTGAAAGCGGGGGAGATTGATTTGCTCAGCGACGTTTCCTTTACGGCGGAACGTGCGAATTCCATGTTTTATCCCGATCTGCCCATGGGTTCCGAGGCGTACTATATTTTTATCGACGCGAACAACAAGGCGATTTCCGCGGACAATCTGTCGTCCTTCAACGGAAAGAAGATCGGCGTCAACCAGGGAAGCGGCATGTCGAAGCATGATAACGACAATTGTGTGGCGCCCGTGTTCGAGCGGGCAGACCAAAACATGTATGTGAACAAGAGCAATCTGAAAGCCGCGAAGGAGAACGGCATCGTGATATAATCGCCGGTTTTTCAGGAAAACAACGAAAACGCGCTGCCCGAGGCATTGGGGCAGCGCGCCTTTTTGTGCACCCCCTGCTTTTGTTCGCTCGCTGAATAGCAGAAATGCAAGAAGGTAAGAAGGAAAAAAACTGAAAATAATTGTTTACGTTTTGAAGCAAAAATGATATTATTAACCCATAAAATTTCTCTGCCGACGAAGCGACGTCGAGAACAATGGGCGGCGTGTCCCGGGTTTGTTAGGCGTTGGCGGAAGAGCAAAGGGGAGAGAGGCTTATGAACAATCTATCCATCAAGACGAGGCTGTTTTTGGGGTTTGGTCTTGTCGTCGTGCTGTTTCTCGGTTATGTCGGGTTTTCCATCTATACCCTGAACGCGGTGCAGGGTGAAGTGGACAACTTGGCGAAAGAGCGGATTCCGATGATGCAGGACATGAACCGGTGGGCCATGGACGCGGCGGACGCGCGCCGCTACGCGGCGATGGCGCTGATCCGGCCCGAGACTGTCGACGAGCGCATCAAGCAGGTGGACGCGAAGTTGGTCGAGATCGAGAAGCTCTTCGTGGCATATGGCGAGGCGCTGGAGAAGCGCGAATACGTCCGCGCCGAGGCCAGGGAGCGGGACAAGAAGGACCTTGCGGACCTGAAAAAGCTGTGGGCTGACTACCAGGGGCGGCAGGCCAACACGCTGAAGCTGGTCAAGGCCGGCCAGGTCGAGGAGGCAAAGAACAACTACATGGGGCCGGACCGCCAAGCGTTCCTCGCGGTCAACGAGCAGGCCCAGAAGATGCTGAAGACCAATGATGGCGGGATGAAGATCGGGACCGACCGCATCGAGTCGGATATCGCGAACTCCAAGACGCTGGCCATGGGCACGGCGGCTGTCGCGGTCATCATCACGGTTCTTGCCGCGTGGCTCCTGATCAGCTCCATCAAGAGCGCGCTGGAGGAACTGATCCGCGTATCCGAAGAGATGGCGAAGGGCGACCTGACCCACAAGGTAGCGCTGGACGGTCACAACGAGCTGACCGAGCTGGGCGATTGCAACAACCGCATGGTGGACGCGGTCAAGAAGCTCATCGAAAAGATTTCCCACGGCGCGGAGCAGGTGGCGGCAAGCTCGGAAGAGCTGACGGCAAGCTCCCAGCAGGCGGCGGAAGCGGCGACCCATGTCGCCCAGACCATCGTCGGCGTCGCCAGCGGCATGGAGCAGCAGCTCACCAGCGTGGATGGCGCGAAGCAGCATATTGACGCGGCGTTCCTCGATATGGAGGCCATGACGAAGAAGGCCGAGGAGATTACGGACAACACCGAGCAGATGGCGGCGGCGGCCGACCACGGCGCGCAGCTCATGCACAACGCCATGGACAAGATGAACGGCATCGAGCACAGCGTGGCGAACTCCGCGCAGGTGGTCAAGAAGCTGGGCGAGAACTCGAAGCAGATCGGGCAGATCGTCGAGAGCATTTCGGCGATTGCCGACCAGACGAACCTCCTCGCGCTGAACGCGGCTATCGAGGCCGCGCGCGCCGGCGAGGCGGGCCGCGGGTTCTCCGTGGTCGCGGAAGAAGTCAGGAAACTGGCCGAGCAGTCCCAGACCTCGGCGGAGGAAATCAAGAACCGCATTTCCATCATCCAGGGCGATACGGAGGAAGCGGTGGTCGCCATGGAAGCCGGAACCAACGAAGTCGCGCTTGGCACCCAGGCCATCCGCGAGGTGGGCGAGCAGTTCAAGGATATCACGAGCCGCGTCGCGTCCATCAAGACGCAGATGTCCGAAATCAACGGCGCGGTGCAAACCGTGTCCAAGGGCATGCGGGGCATCGTCAGCGCGATGGATACCATCGACTCGGTCAGCCGCAACACTTCGGAGGAAACCCAGACCATTTCGGCGGCGGCGGAAGAGCAGTCGGCCTCCAGCCAGGAAATCGCGTCGGCGTCCCATTCGCTGGCCGATCTTGCCATGGAGCTGCAAACGGCGACGGGCGCGTTCCGGACACGGTAAAGTATTTCATAAAGGCATACAAAAAAGCGGCGTCTTTTGGCGCCGCTTTTTTCTGTGATGATGCAAAATATAAAAATTATACTAATCGCAGTTAGGATTTTTAAATCCTTACTGCGATTGCATGAGACGTCAGACGCGCTTTAGCGCGGCTGTAGCCTGCGAAGCAGGCGCATCTCAGGTCAAAATTTTTTTAAAAATTTGGTCTGAGATGAGTATTAGTCCTTGACAAGCTGTCCCGCAATTTGGATAATGAACACGTTGAGCTAATGTTCAAAGAGAAGAAAGGATGATTGTATGAACGTCAAGCAGAAATTTTTCGCGCTTTCGGGCGTAGCGGGCGCCATCATGGCGATCGTTTCCATCGTCGGATATTTCACGGCGTCCAACGCGGTGACGACGACGCTGGAAAAAGAAATTGTCTCCACCATCGAGGCGGAGTCCAGCGAGGCGGAGTCTTGGCTGCTGTCCAAAGGTCAGCTCGCGCAGGGCGTCGCGTCGATTATCGCGCATATCCCCGCGTCCGAGGAAGCCTATGCGCGGAGCCAGAACCTGACGCAAGCGGTCGCCGACGACAAGGAAATGACGAATTTGATGCACGTCATGGAGAACGGCTATACGATGGCGCTGCACGGCGGCAACCAGACAGGCAAGGCCGAGTGGACGAAACGCGCTTGGTATGTGAAAGCGCATGAGGCGGGCAAGCTCGCCTACAGCGATCCTTAAGTCTCGAAGACTACGGGCGACACGGTCTGCGCGGCGGGCGTCCCTTACAAGCGGCAGGGAGCGTCGGGCGGCGTGGTCGGCGTCATGTTCAAGATTGACACGCTCTCCCAGCAGACAAAAAATATCAAGTTTGACGGGCAGGGCAAAGGAATGATCCTGAATCCTGCCAGCGGGCTGATTATCGCCTCGGCGGACGAGAAGGAGAATTTGAAGCCGGTCACGGACAATCCTGTATTGAAAGAGCACATCGCGGACATGGCGCAGAAGAAGAAAGGCTATTTCACCGCGAATGTGGACGGGCAGGAGTTGGTCATCGCCTATGACTCGATGGGCGCGACAGGGTGGATTACGGCGCTCAGCGTTCCGGCGGATTTCGTGTTCGCGGAGCTGACGAAGCTGAAAATGATTTACGGCGTCTTGACTGTCGTCGGCGTGCTCTTGATTGTCGCCGCGCTGCTGTTCTTTGCCAACGCGATTGTGGGGCAAATCAAGGGACTCGTCGGCCACATGGGCGAAATGTCCAAAGGCAACTTGCGATTGGATCCGTTGCCGGTGAATTCCAGTGATGAATTTGGCGAAATGTCCGGGCAGTTCAATACGATGATGAAAAATATCCGGGACCTGATCACGCAGATGGCGCACACGGCGGAGCAAGTCGCGGCCAGCTCCGAGGAGCTGACGGCCAGCTCCCAGCAGGCGGCGGAGGCGGCGACCCATGTGGCGCAGACTATTGTCGAGGTCTCTAGCGGCATGGAGAAGCAGCTTGCCAGCGTGGACGGCGCGAAGCAGAACATCGACTCGGCCTTCATCGACATCAACGCCATGACGGAAAAGGCCGAGGCGGTCACGGAGAACACCGAGCAGATGGCGGGCGCCGCCGACCACGGCGCACAGCTGATGAACAACGCGATGGACAAGATGAACGGCATCGAGCAGAGCGTGGCGAACTCGGCGCAGGTCGTCAAGAAGCTCGGCGAGAACTCGAAGCAGATCGGCCAGATCGTCGAGAGCATCTCCGCCATTGCCGACCAGACGAACCTCTTGGCGCTGAATGCGGCTATCGAGGCGGCGCGCGCCGGCGAGGCGGGACGCGGTTTCTCGGTCGTGGCGGAGGAAGTCAGGAAGCTGGCCGAGCAGTCCCAGCAGTCGGCAGAGGAAATCAAGAACCGCATCGCGGTGATCCAGGGCGACACCGAGGAAGCCGTCGTAGCGATGGAAGCGGGTACCAACGAGGTCGCGCTGGGCACGCAGGCCATCCGCGAAGTCGGCGAACAGTTCCGGGATATCACGGCGCGGGTTGCTTCGATCAAGTCGGAGATGGAGGAAATCAACGGCGCGGTGCAGACAGTGTCGAAGGGCATGCAGGGCATCGTCGGCGCGATGGACACCATCGACGAGGTCAGCCGCTCGACCAGCGAGGAAACCCAGACCATTTCGGCGGCAGCCGAGGAGCAGTCGGCGTCCAGCCAGGAGATCGCGTCGGCGTCCCATTCGCTGGCCGATCTCGCTACGGAGCTTCAGGCGGCAACGGGCAAGTTCAAGGTGTAAGACAGAAAATAAAAAGCGGGCGGCGCGAATGCGTTGCCCGCTTTTGCGTATGCGATTCGGGAATAAAACGGCTTTGTAATTTCCGAAAATCCCGCAGAAATCAGAAATGACCGCCCAAGCTCCAACGAGTGCGGTCATTCTGATCCACTTATTCAAGGGCTGACCTTGTCGGCAGCACCTTTTCTTTGTCTATAATATAATGCCTTAGTTCAGAGTTTGTCAACGACAAACTCTGAACTAAGGCATTTCAACGAGGCAGCATTATCTGCCGAGTTATATCGTTTTCCCAAAACATCGTCAAGACTTTCGCAGGATTGCGCGTCCTGCGTTATTTATTTTGCAAGCGAAAGAATAAGCGCACATACCGCGAGAACGAACGCAGCATGGGAAATAATGCCGGAAGTTTTTTGCATATCGAATTACCTCCTTTT
>JAGAZS010000080.1 GCA_017939945.1 Schwartzia sp. (in: firmicutes) | reverse complement strand
GACAAGGACGACCTCCAAGCCTTCCTCCTTCAATGCGCGGCACGCCTGCGTTCCCGCGTAGTCAAACTCAGCCGCCTGCCCTATGATGATCGGGCCGGATCCTATGACCATGACTTTTTTAAGATATTCTTTCTTAGGCATGGCTCACGCTCCCTCCTTGCTCGCCCGAATCATCGCATCGAAATCGTCAAACAGGCATGTATTTTCCTCCGGCCCCGGCGACGCCTCCGGGTGATACTGCACGGAAAAGATGGGCAATTCCGTATGGCGGATGCCCTCCACCGTGCCGTCGTTGACCGAGCGGTGCGTGACGACAAGCGGAAGCCCTGCCAAGGAATTCTCGTCTACTGCGTAGCCGTGATTTTGCGAGGTGATATGGACGCGGCCCGTCGAAAGCGCCTTCACCGGCTGATTTGAGCCGCGATGGCCGAATTTCAGCTTGTAGGTGTCGGCCCCCATGGCAAGCGCAAACAGCTGATGACCGAGGCAAATGCCGAACATCGGCTTTTGCCCGATTAAAGACTTCACTGTTGCGATGGCTTCCGGCACATCCTTCGGATCGCCCGGGCCGTTAGAGAGGAACACGGCGTCGGGCGAGAGCGCAAGCACTTCCTCCGCCGTCGCCGTGGCAGGAAGTACGGTGAGCTTATAATCCCTGAGCTTGAACGCCTTCAGGATATTCCTTTTTATGCCCAGATCGAGCACCGCGACATGGAATCCGTCGCCCTCGATGGTATACGGCTCCGGCGTCGTGGCCTCCAGAACCACGCCAGATTCCGTCGATGTGGAAAGGAGCTCATTTACTGTCTCGTCGGACGTGTTCTCCGGGACGATAATGCCCTTCATCGTGCCCTCCGAACGGATATGGCGCGTGACGCGGCGCGTATCGACCTCATGGAGACAAGGAATATTCTCGTTTTGCAGGAACTCCCGCATTGTGCTCGCCGCCAGGCGATTGCTGCCGATGTCGCAGAGTTCCCCGGCAATCAGCCCGCGCACGAAGGATTTTCTCGACTGCATGAAGACTTCGTTGATACCGTAATTCCCGATCAAAGGATATGTGAGTGTGACAATCTGACGGCAATACGAGGGATCGGTCAGAATTTCCTGATAGCCGGTCATGCCCGTGTTGAACACGACTTCTCCCACCGTATTCGCTTCGCCGAAAAGCTCTCCGGAAAACGACGTGCCGTCCTCTAAAATTAATTTCCCTTTCAAAATCTCGCCCCCCACTTATTCAATCGCGCCGTCCCGCATTACGATCCGGCCGTCCACCATCGTCAGGACGGCTTTGCCTTTGAGTTCCCGTCCTACGAAGGGCGAATGGGTGCCGCGCGTATAGAATTTTTCGGCGTCCACCGTCCATTTCAGTTCCGTATCGATAATCGTGATATCGGCGGGCGCTCCCACCGACAGCGTACCGGCGTCCGTGAGACCGAGGATCTTCGCCGGCTCCGCCGTCATCTTCGATATGAGCAGCGGCAGCTCTACTTTACCCTCATGGCAGAGGTCGGTCAAAAGCACGCCCACCGCCGTCTCAAGTCCTGGGAATCCGCTGGGCGCGAGCGCGTACTCCACATCCTTTTCCTCTTCCGCGTGCGGCGAATGGTCGGTCGCGATGGCGTCAATCGTGCCGTCCTTGAGTCCGGCCAGAAGCGCCTCAACGTCCGCTTTTTCGCGAAGGGGAGGATTGACTTTCGTCGCGCTGTCCTTGAGGTCGACGCACTCGTCCGTCATCGTCAGATGATGGGGCGTAGCTTCGGCGGTCACGCGCACACCACGCTTTTTCGCCTGCCGCACGATCTCCACAGCCTTCGCCGAACTGATATGCGCCACATGGAAACGCGCCCCCGCATATTCCGCGAGCATGATATCGCGCATGACAGCGATATCCTCGGCCACCGTCGGGCGGCCTTTCAAGCCGAGCATCGCGCTCCTGTGGCACTCGTTCATCGAGCCTTCTTCGACCAGGGACGTTTCCTCATCGTGGCTGATAATGACCTTGTCAAAGGAACGCAGATAATCGAATCCATTCAGCATGACCTTCGCGTTCTGCACATAATGGCCGTCGTCGGAGAACGCGACCGCGCCGACGCTGGCCATATCGCCGACCTCGGCCAGCTCTTTTCCCTGCTGGCCCTTCGTCAGCGCGCCGATTATCTTCACATGGACGATTCCTTCGTCCTCTGCGCGCTTTTGAAGGCTTCGCACGACAGCCGCGTCGTCGACGACAGGCCTGGTGTTCGGCATGGTGGCAATTGTCGTGAATCCCCCGGCTGCCGCGGCCCTCGTCCCCGAGACGAAATCTTCCTTCGCCTCCTGCCCTGGCTCCCGCAAATGCACGTGCATATCGATGAGTCCGGGCACGACGACCTTTCCTTCCGCCGAAATGACTTCCGCGCCTTCCGCGGAAAGATTTTCGCCGACAGCGGCGATTTTTCCGTTCTCCACTAAAACGTCGGCTTTCTTATCTATATGGTTAGCGGGGTCAATGACTCTTCCGCCCTGAATCAGCTGTTTCACTGCGCCTTCCCTCCCATCAAGACAAGCGCGAGAAGCGCCATACGAACGGCGACGCCGTTCTGCACCTGCTCCTGGATCGCCGAATGGTCGCCGTAAGCCACTTCGGGAGAAATCTCAAGCCCCTTGTTCATTGGACCCGGATGCAGAATCAGCACGTCCTTTTTCGCG
>JAGAZS010000079.1 GCA_017939945.1 Schwartzia sp. (in: firmicutes) | reverse complement strand
GATACGATGACGGATAAAGAACGCGAGGCGTGGCAAAAGGAACAGGCATTGCGGGCGGCGGAGAAGACCGTCGATATGGAGGGATTGCCGCAGGGGCATCCGATACAACTCTTGCGGCGGGAAAATGGTGCGCTTTTTTCACTGATAGAGGAAATCGAAAACGCGGAAAACACGGCGCAGTTTTTGCTGCAATTAACAGAAATCCGCCGCCATTACGCGAAGACTGAGGAGCTTTTGATGCCGCTTCTCTATCGCTATGGCGTCACGGGGCCGTCGAAAGCGATATGGGACGCGGACGACGAGGCAAAGCAAATGCTTTCCGCGCTTTTGCGCCGTTCGGGAGCGGGGGAGGAATTGCCGCGCGAAGAGGTGACGGCGCTCTTTGCCCGCTTGCGGGACGTGGCGACACGGGAGGAAAAGGTGCTTTTCCCGCTGGCCTTGCGCTATTTCACCGAGGACGAATGGAACCGCGTCTATCGCGACTTGCCGGAAATCGGTTGCGCGTTTATCGACGAAAAAGACGCGCCGCGTTGGGACGAGGGCGAAGCATTTTGCCGCATGGAGGACGAGAAGGATAAAACGAGGCTTCTCTCGGAGGGCAAGATCGAGCTTCCGACGGGGACGCTGACCGTCGCGCAGCTTGCGGGGATCTTGGCGCTGCTCCCCGTCGATATCACTTTCATTGACGCCGACGACCGCCTGCGCTTTTTCGTCAACGAGGGACGCGTATTCGCTCGTCCCCGTTCCGCATTGGGGCGCGAGATATGGGACTGCCACCCGCCGCGTCTCGTGCCGGTGATTCGGCAAATGCTCGACGACTTCCGGCAGAAGGCGAAAAAAGAAATGACCGTCTGGCGGCGCATCGCAGGCAAGCCCGTTTACGTGCGGTATCTGGCGGTTTACGATGTGAACGGCGATTACCTCGGCACGCTGGAAACCGTGCAGGATTTTTCCGAGGTTGAACCCCATTTTCGTCGGAAAGAAACATAACGGAAAGCGGCAATAAAAAAGAACGGAGTTTTTTGTATTCCGTCCGCTTATTCATTTTTGATCACAGGGCTCCGCGCACGACGGCGTTTGCCTCCTCTATCGCCTGATAGGCGAGGTCGATGGAAAGGCCGAGGGTGCGCGCGATTTGGTCGGGATTGTGGAAACCGACACCGTTTTCCGCCGCCGCGTAATCCCAATACCATTGCGCTTCGCGGAGACGCAGCCGCGCCGTCGCGAGATGGGCGTCGTTCGCGCCCGCCTGCATCGCCTTTTGTATCGTCAGGTGCGCTTTAGACACCGTGCTGTCTGCGATGCGCTGGAACTTGAAGGTGTTGTCGTGGATCGTCTTGACCCGTTTGATTAAGTCCTCCTTGCTGGCGTTATGGCATTTCATCACCCTACATGATGACTTATTGGCTGTTTGTTGTTTCACAAATGCGTCGCGTACCAAGGGCGGCTCCGCTCTTCCCTGACCGTAGTCGGATCGGAATGCCCGGAGAGCAGCACCGTTTCCCTCGGCAAAGTCAGGATGCGTTTTGTCACGCTTATCATCAATGTTTCCTTGTCGCTGCCGTAGAAATGAGTGAGGCCAAAGCTGTTCTTGAAAATGGAATCCCCCACAAAGGCAATCCGGTCTTTCTCGCTGTAATAGTAAACGCTGTCCGTGGTATGTCCCGGAACATACCGCATTTCCAAAGAAAATTTTGGATTGTCCTTCAGCGAGAGTGTGCTTCCATCCGCAAGGTAAGTTACGTCCCGGAGCACAATAGAGAGGCCGCAGTCTTCCGAAAGATTCCATCGCGGATTTTCGACATAGGCGCGTCCGTTTTCGTGCATACAGATAGGAGTTGACAAGGCTTGTTGCAAAACCTCTGCCGCGCCCATGTGGTCAAAATGCCCGTGGGTGAGCAGTATCTTTTCAATCGTCAAGCCCCGTTCCCCGATGACGGCCACAATCGCATCCGCCTCCGCGCCTGGGTCAATCAGGAAGCCATGCCCGGTGTTGTCGTCGATATAAAAATACGCATTGGTGGTAAAGACACCCGTCACTGGCATCGAAAGCACCATGTGCCTCGCACCTCCGTCAAAAACTGCATCCATTGGGACCGCAGACCATGCCGTCAAGGGAAGCGGCGGAAACGGTCTGATTTTCCTCTTCCATCGCTTTTTCCACGGCTCCCTTCAGTATTTCGACTGGCTGCGCGCCCGAGGCTGTATATTTCCCGCCGATGAGGAACAGCGGCACCGCGTGAATGCCGCGTTCCATCGCTTCGCGCTCGTCGGCGCGGACTTCATCGGCGTAACGGTCGCTTTCCAATACCCGTGAAACATCCTCGCCGTCCAAACCGCATTCTGCTGCGATTTCTTTCAATACGGCATGGTCGCTGAGTTCCAGATTTTTTGTAAAATATGCGTCGAAAAGTTTTTCAACGATTTCCGGCTTGTCTTGTTCCTGCGCGTACTTGGTAAGCCGCAGGGAATCGAAGGTATTGGTGTATCGCGTGGAAGCATAGCGAAAATCAATGCCCTCGCCCCGTCCCATAGCGGAAATCGCTTCGATGCGCTCGGCAGCGCCTTCCTTCGTCAGCCCGTATTTCATGGCGAAGCGGTCGACCGTGGAGGACATTACTTTGCCACTTGCCGTTGGGTCAAGCTCAAAGCTCTTGAATTCCACCTCCACTTTGTCGCCGCCGGGAATTTCTGCAAGCGCTTTTTCCATCCGCTTCTCGCCGATATAGCAGAAGGGGCAAGCATAGTCGGACCAAATCTCGATTTTCATTTTCCATTCCTCCTAAATATAGAACGTGCTCTATATTGCGATTATACCCATTTTGCTGTATAATGTCAATAAAAATTGAGCGTGTTCTATAACATTCTTTTGGAGGAATTTGAAGTGAGAAAATGCGGGCGGCCGCCCAAGAAGGAAAATCCCGAGGAGAATAAAGAGAAGATTATCCGTGCCGCCATTGCTGTCGTTGAGGCACAGGGAGCGGATGCCATCACGGTTCGCCGCATCTGCGAAAAAGCTGATGTCGCGATGGGGACTTTTTATTACCATTTCCAAAACAAGGACGATTTGATGATGTATTTCGTTCGCGGCACTGACTTTGAGAATATAGATTTGCTTGTCCCCATGTCCGACATCGCGGGCAGAATCACGGAGCTTTATCTTTGCCTGATAAGGCAATACACCCGCCTTGGCGCAACATTCATGCAGAGCTTTTACAACCCGAAGAACGAGGCTCTTCATGCCTACATGGGGGAAAAGGACGGGAAATTCGCCGCCGGGACGGTGATGGCCCGATGCGAGTCGGAGCTTTTCGGGGCAAGGGAACAAGGCTTCCTAAAAAAAGATGCAGACATCCACCAAATGAGCGCGGATATCTGCACGATTGTAAAAGGCTGCATTTTCGAGTGGTGCCTTGACAACGGAAGCGTGGATTTGGAACAAGTTGCAACGCGGATTTTGCGGTTTTATTTTGCCGGACAATTTGCTTAGACTTTTAACTGTACCAGAAAAAAGACGGACGACGAGGAGTTTAACCGCTCCCCAGCGTCCGTCTTTTTTGTTGTTCAGCCCTCGTTATTATCGCCCCAGCAGTATCCGCCGCCATAGCCACCGCCGCAGCCGTAACCTCCGCGACCGCCGCCGTAGTACCCGCCGCCGCAATGCGCGTAGCTCATCTCGATGGCCGGAGCGTTGTCCCCGCAGAACCCGCGATCCGGCGTCGCCGCCAGCGCCGTCCCCGTCGAACCGATCACCATTGCCGCCATAGCTGCCAACATCATTTTTTTCATTTTCTTCAACCTCCTGAAATTTAGTTGTGATGTTTTCGATGATTGAAGTATAGCGGGTATCTGTGTCGAAAATGTGTTGGAATGAAAAAAATTTGCAAATTATTTCTTTGCCTTGAAAAATGGGCACCGCGTTCCGATACATTGGTTATTTTGTGGATAGAACTCACAGACGACCGTTTCGGATTCCATCTTTACGCCAAAATGCTTCTCGACAAAATCAACGGCCGCCAAAACGGACAGAAAGGAATCCCGTTTGCAGCAGCGGGGTCCGCCAATCTTGCCGATCTTCTCCAGCGCTTTCGAGGTCATAAGGTGGGACAACGCGAAGGGTTCATCGGCAAGCGGCGTCGATTTCGAGAGGATGGAAACGAACATTCCCGTGCTTATGCCCGCGCCGCAGGCGCCCCAAAATCCGCAGGCGCCGCCGGGAACGCTTTTCCCGCGATTCATCATTTCAGGCAATGACGCACGGAGATCCAGATTGCCGCCGGCATTCCTGTATGCCGTCAAAAGAGCCGCGCCCACCATGACATGATGCTCCGGTCCGTGCATGTGGCAGAACGGCATTTGCATCATCTTCCGCAGGATCTCGACCGGATTTTTGGAAGTCGTGTCGGAACAAAACCCGATCAGAGCGTCCATGCCCTTTGTGTGACAGTCGCTGCAAATGTAATGACCGTTGGCTCACTTTGTCTTGCTCGGCTCCCGCTTATGGCAAAGGGCGCATTCCATCGTTTCGTCTTTTTCCGCATAGACAAGCGGCGTCTTGCAGATCAAACATTCTTCGCTCATGGCAAGCCTCCTTTGGAATGATATTGTATGCTCCGCGCGGAAGAATAGCAAGCTAAAATCAAAACAGGCATGGGGCCCCTTGGATACTTGTGGAATTTGGAAGGTAATTTTGGCCGGAACTATGAATAACTTTTTATATATTCGTTTTAGTTGACTTCTTGAATAATCCGAGTTAAAATTAAAACAATAGATTTGGTCTGAATTACATCTTTTGCACGGTTCTTTGACTGTGTTTTCAGGATAAGGGGTGTGGCTGCCGTATGATGAGGTATTTTTTTCGCCGCCTTGCGTTTCTGTTGCCGGTAGTGTTTGTAGTATCCGTTTTGTCTTTCGCTCTTCTCCATCTTGCGCCCTCTGATCCGGTGACGTTGAAGTACTCTCGCCGCGGCGGGATGGTGAGTCCTGAAGTGATTGCGGCGGAAAAAGCGGCGCTCGGTCTTGATAAGGGCGTGGCCGAACAGTACAGTGAATGGCTTCAAAAGGTGCTTGCCGGTGACTGGGGGTTTTCCTATAACAGCCGCCAGCCCGTCGCCGACATCATGAGCCGTAGGCTCCCCAATACCGTGATGCTGACGTTTAGTGCGGTGCTCATAATGCTTGTCGTCGCCTATCCCCTTGGTATTGCGGCGGCAGTGTATCGAGGCCGTGCCGCGGACTACCTCATCCGATTATTCTCATTTTGGGGGACGGCGATGCCGACTTTCTGGCTGGGGCTCATCCTGATGTACATCTTCGGCGTGAAATTAAGATTCCTTCCGGTAATGGGGAGCGGCGACTTCCGCCATTTGATCATGCCTGCGGTATCGCTCGGAGTCTGGCTTACTGCGCTCTACTGCCGTCGCATCCGTTCAGGCATAGTCGCGGAAATGAATAAGGATTATGTGGTGAGTCTCCGTGCACGAGGTTTTTCAGACCTCCGAATCATGCTCCGTCACATCCTGCCGAACGCCTCCATTGGCGTCCTCGTTATGCTGGGACTCTCGATTGGCGACCTGTTGGGCGGCTCGATGGTGGTTGAGGTCATTTTCGGATGGCAGGGAATCGGTGGTGTAGCGCTTGACGCCGTATCGAATCGCGATTATCCGGTGCTGCAGGCTTATGTCGTCTGGATGGCAATTATTTACAGTCTCGTAAATCTCGCGGCGGATTTTTTGGTCTGCCTGATTAATCCGAGAGTAAGGCTCGCGGAGAAAGCGTCATGAATATTTGGATGAAAAAGTTCATGGGAGACAGGCTGTTTTTGATTTTGCTCCTGCTGAACGTGGTGCTGGTTTCATTTTTCCTGCTTTCGCCGGGGATCGCGCCGAACGATCCCATTGAGATTCATCCGGATCTCGCGCTTTTGGAATACAGCGATGACTACCCGTTGGGAACAGACCAGCTTGGCAGATGCTATTTGTCGCGGCTCATGTACGGCGGAAAGGCTACACTGGTAATGACTTTCGGGATTGTAGTCTTCATCACTGCGGCAGGGACAGCAGCGGGGATAATGGCAGCGCTGGCAGGCGGATGGGCGGAGCATTTCTTTATGCGGTTTTTGGATACCGTGCTGGCGATTCCGTCGATGGTACTGATTCTCGTGATGGTGAGCATCTTCGGCAACGGGCTTGTCACCACGACGTTTGCGATAGTTTCCGTGAGCTGGATTACCTATGCGCGGACAGCGCATTCCCTTGTGCTGGGATTCCGGGACAGTGGATTCATCCAGCAGGCACGGATGGGCGGTGTCGGTTTCCTGCGCCTTCTTTTTCGCTATGTGTTGCCCAATGTGTTCCCGCAAGTGATTGTGGTCGCCACCCAGGATTTCGGCGACAAACTCCTGTTGCTTTCGACTCTTTCTCTTCTGGGGCTTGGAGCACAGCCGCCGACGCCGGAATGGGGCTATATGCTGAGTGAGGCCAAGCCCTTTATGCAGCAAGCGCCGTGGCTTTTGTTTTACCCCGGCTTTCTGATTTTCCTGCACGTCATAATGTTCAATCTTCTCGGCGATCGTCTTCAGGAAGTCCTTGACCCCAAGGAAGCCTGATTCGATATATTATTTATTTTGAAGGGGGTTTAACCATGAGAAAGATGTTTGGCTTGCTGGCGGCTTTCCTTTGTAGTGTGCTGCTGCTGACCGGCTGCGGAGGCGGCTCGGGAGGGGAAAAAACCACGGGGAAGAAAGAAGGCGCGGAAAAGCATATCACGATGGCGCTTTTCTGGCTCGATAAGAGTTTGGAACCCGCCGAGGAGTGGAACGGATGGTCTCTTGCCAGAGCCGGGGCGAGCGAGACGCTCACGACAATCAATGACAAATTGGAACTGACACCGGTACTTGCCGACAAGTGGGAGAATATCGATCCCCTGACTTGGAAAATCCACATCCGGAAGGGCGTGAAGTTCAGCAACGGCAAGGAAATGACCCCTGAAGATGTGAAGAAGAGCATAGAGCGTGCCGTGAAAAGGGACAAGCGCGCCGCCGATAATGCAAAGCTTGATTCCATCAAAGTAGAAGGAGAAAACCTTATCTATAAGACGAAGGAGCCATACGGCGCTTTGATGTACAATCTCTCTGAGCCGCTCTTCACGATAATTGACACGTCCCAGTCCGACGCTGACATTGCGAAGGGACCGATTACGACGGCTCCTTATATGGTGACGTCCTTCCAGCCCGGCGAGGTCATGGAACTTAAGGCGAACCCGAACTATTGGGGAGGAACCCCGGGGCTTGACCGTCTTACCGTAAAACTGATAAAAGACGACAATACACGTGCGATGGCGCTGCAGTCCGGCGAGATCGACATCGCGCAAAAGCTTGACCCGGCCGGGGCTAAAATGTTCCAAGGCAAAGAGGGCTTCAATACTCTTGAGGTGCCTTCACTTCGACTTGAATTTGCGTTCCTGAATCTGCAGCACCCGTTCCTCGGCAACGCGAATGTCAGGAAAGCGATGGCGCTTGCCATTGACCGTGACGCCATGGCGAAAGTGTTTGGCGGTGAGGCGTGCGGTACAGTGTTTCCTGCGGCGGCGGGCTACGGTTTTGACCAGCTCGACAAGCAGCATTTTGACCTTGCGGAAGCGAAAAAGCTTTTGGCAAGCGAAGGATTTGCTGACACGAACGGCGACGGCGTGGTGGAGAAGGATGGACAGCCCTTCGAGGTGAGCCTCCAGATATTCAAACGCACGCCGATTCCCGAGACACTTCAGGCGCAGCTTGCCCAAGCCGGGATAAAAGTCAATATTAATTTCGTAGAGGACACCCAGGATAATCTCAACAAGGGCGATTTCGACATGTCGCTGAACAGCTACATCACGGCAGTGACGGGCGACACCCAGAGAATCCTGGAGCAGAACTTTACCACGAACGGTGCGGATAACTACGGAAAATACAGCAATCCGGCGTATGACGAAGTGATTGCCAAGATGAGCCGTGAGTTCGACCAGAAAAAACGCAAGGATCTCACCATTGAGGCCCAGAAGATCCTTCTGCAGGACAACCCGTATCTCTTCCTGGTGTCCGGCAAGACGGTCATCGTCAGCAAGAGCGGCGTGAAGAACCTTAAAAAATATCCGCTCGATTACTATCTTATCGATAAGGATGTAACAAATTGAATGACTTGCTTTCGGTGAAAAATCTCTCGGTAGCTTACGGTGAAAAAACGACGGTGAGAAATGTTTCGCTTCGGTTGGCGGAAGGGGCAATCCGCTGCCTGGTCGGTACGACGGGCAGCGGAAAGTCCACCGTACTTCACGCTGTGGCGGGGCTTCTCGGCGCAGGAGCCAGAATCACCGGGGGAAGCATTGTTTTCTGCGGCGAAGAACTGAGTGACGCCACGCCATCAAGGATGCGGGAGCTCCTCGGCAACAGGATATCTCTGATCTTTCAGAACCCGGAAAATTTTTTCGATCCGATTATGAGAATCGGCGACCAATTTGCGGAATTTCTGAAATATCACGATTCCTCGCTCCAAAATGCGGAATGTGCCGACATGACGGTGAAAGCGCTCGCTGAAATGAGGCTGGAGGAGCCGGAGAGGCTCCTCTCGCTTTACCCTTTCGAGCTTTCCGGCGGAATGCTCCAAAGATGCGCCATAGCGCTCGCGATGCTTTCCAAACCGCGGCTCCTGCTTGCGGATGAGCCGACCAGTGCCTTGGACATAGTGTCTCAGGCGAAAATCCTCGGAGAACTGAAACGGCTGAACCGGGAAACGGGCACGGCGATACTGCTTGTTACGCACAGTATGAAAGTTGCGACCGCTTTGGACGGTTTAGTCAGCGTGATGCACGACGGGGAAGTGGTTGAGGAGGGCTTTGCACGGGATGTGTTGAGCCAGCCGAAAGCAGCGTATACGAAAGAACTGATTCATTCCCTGCCGGATATAGAGGAGATGCGTCTAGTTGAATGAGGCAACGCCGATTTTAGAAGCGGCAGACGTAAAAAAGAATTATGGTCGGGGCGGCAGTTCCTTCGCAGCCCTGAAAGGCGTCTCATTCTCCGTTGAAGTCGGCGAGTCGGTGGGTTTTATCGGTCTCAGCGGCTGCGGGAAAAGTACGCTTCTCCGTATCCTTGCTGGCTTGGAGGCGCCTTCTTCCGGCGAGGTTCGGTTTCACGGCGCGTCGATTAACTATTCCTCCAAGCCGGCGCTCAGGGAATACCATAAACGGGTGCAGATGGTTTTTCAAAGCCCTATTTCGACGTTCAGCCCCTATATGACGATTGAAACATACCTGATGGAGGGGGTTCGCTGTTTTTACGGCGACGGAGCGGTGAAGGATGGGGAAGCGGAGCGGCTTTTAGCGCAAGTGGGGCTTGACGCCTCGTTTTTGCCGCGTCTTCCTCATCAACTCTCTGGCGGACAATTGCAGCGAGTGGTGATTGCCAGGGCGCTCTCTCTTCAACCTGAGATTATCCTGCTGGATGAGCCGACCAGCGCCCTTGATATCTTGACTCAAAGAGCCATACTGGAGCTTCTTGCGAAACTCGGGCGCGAATACGGGATGTCATTCGTTTTCGTGGGACACGACTCTGCGGTGGTGCGGCTTCTGACGAGGCGGGTTTTCATCATGAGACAGGGGCTCTTCATAGAGGAGCTTCAAAGCGAAACGATGAAAAGAGATGCGAAGGAGGAATACACGAGGCAGTTTTTTCCTTAAGAAATCTGGGGTTGGCACATGAAAAGCAGCTCTCCCGTCCACGTTGAACGGGTGGTTTGCTCAGGCCCTATGATATTTGCATCTCCATTTACTATGTAATAAACTTTGCACGTCGTTCATCGACATTACCTCCTATGCGTTTTCTCCGCGGTTGCCAGACCACGTTGATTTTAGCGTAGGAGGTTCTTTTCTATAAGAATCTTTTACTTACCCCAGCGGAGCTGGGGGGGTATTACGCCTATTCGGCACCAAATAAAACACTGCCACACAGTTTCCCGTGCAACAGTGCTTTTAATCAACTGTACTCCAGGCATGAATCCTTTTTGCAGCGGGCTGGGCGGCAAGCAGTCGCCTAGCCACTATTACTGGAAAAGACGAAAAAAGATATGCGTATAAATTAAAAGCAATGAGAAAGTTCCCTTTCATAAAATTAGATAAAATGAACATTTATTGTATATATTGCAAATATTCTCGCGAACATATAAATTATAAATGAGTTTTATTCGTATCAATCAGGGAGAGATATGGTCAAAGGGGGTTTATCATGGGTGACTATTTTAAGGAAATCCCATAAGAGAAAAATCTTGAAGTAGAAAAGTTTTATCTTTTTTGGGACGAAGTGCAGAATGTGGACGGATTATTTGCTGATGGACGAACTGTGAAATCAAAAACAAGGAGGGCGTTGAGGAAAATTTCTTCCTCAACGCCCTCCTTGTTTTTTTGTCAGCCTTCGTTGTCCTCGTTGCCCCAGCAGTATCCGCCATATCCGCCGCGGTGTCCGCGCTCGTAGCCGTCGCAGCCGTAGCCGCCGCGTCCTCCGCGACCGCCTCCGTAGTACCCGCCGCCGCAATGCGCGTAGCTCATCTCGACGCGGGTTGTGCTGTCTTGGAAGTTCCCCCGTTCCGGCGTCGCCGCCAGTGCCGTCCCCGAGGCCATCATCGTCATCGCTGCCATCGCCACTGCCATCATCGTCTTTTTCATTTGAATCATCCTCCTGAAATTTTGTTTTGTTGTTTTCGTTGTCTGCAGTATAGCGGGACTTTATGTCAAAAGTGTGTCGGACTGAAAAAATTTTTTGAAG
>JAGAZS010000078.1 GCA_017939945.1 Schwartzia sp. (in: firmicutes) | reverse complement strand
CTCGGCCACTTTTCGCGGCGACTCCTTCTCCCTGCCGGACAGGATCTCGCTCCGGGCGAGGCGAAAGGCGTCAAGCATCTCATAACTCTGCTTCAGAAGATCGGCGACCTGTTTTTTCCGCTCGTCGGGGATGTCCTCGCGTCCCAGCTCTTTTTGCAGCGAGGTCACGGAAGTGACGATCTTCCCCATCGTTTCCGAGATTTTCCGCTCCCGCTCCGCGAGGCGTGCTTTCTCGTCCTGGAAATACTGTGCGCCGGACTGGAAGTTCGCTGCGACGTTTTCCATCTTTTCCAAAATCTCGTCCATGCGCGTCTCCGCGTTTTCCTTTGCCTTCTCATCGGCGACGGATGCGCCTGTCAGGCTGCCCAAATCCGCGAGACCGTCCGTGATGTTCTGCCCGTGATTCGCGACGAACCGCTCCCATACCTCCGGCACAGGCGCGGATTCCTTTTCCTGCGCCGACATCGCGCCGATGGCGGCATAAAGCTCGTCCGCGAATCCCTGCACTCCGGCGCGGACGTCCTCCGGCGCTTTCGCCGTGGCGTCCTCGACCTTCACTTGTAATTTTTTCTGCAATTCGTCAGGAAACGCCTGGTAGAAAGCAAAATCGTCAAAGTCCATCTCCTGAAATTCGTCCTCAAAACGCTTTTTCTCATCCACTGTCCATGCCTCCGTTTTTATTTTTCTATAAAAGTGGGGTCAACGTGACCCCAGTCGATTATCCTATATTTCTTTAATTTCCCACGAATTTCTTCAAAGCATCCTTGGAATCCTGATCCAGGCGATCGCGAATCGCGTTCTGCCGATTCTTGACATAGCTGTCCAATACTTCCGCCGCCATCATCTGCCCGAGGATATGGTTCGTGTTCCGCGCCTCCGTGTACGTGGCCGCGCCGATATAGGCGTTCGCCTGGGAGACTTGCATCTGCCCCTCGGCATTGTTTGCCGCGTCCAGCGCGTCATTCACGCTGTCAGCCAGCGTCTCGCTGGAAGCTTGGGCGTTGGACGCCGCCTGTACCGCGTCCTGGTATGTTGCTTCCAGCGTCTTGTAATTTTTCTGGCTGTCCTTGTAAAGATCCACCAAGGTCTCCTTGCCGTCCAGAACGCGGTTCACCGAACCGATTTCGTTTTGCAGGACATGAACGACGGTCGTGCCGGAATTCAAGACTCCGATGCCCTTCCCCTGCCGCCGCAAGACTTCGGGATCGATCCGGGCGTCCCCCGCGAGGATGCCGCCCGTGGCTTTTGTGTGCTTTTGCAGGATGCGAACGATGGTGTTTTCGTTGAGGGATTTGATGTTGAGCAATTCCAGCGCGAGCTGTTTTTGCTCTTCGGTGAGAATACTTGCCGTGTTGATAGCTGTCTTGATGGCCTCGGCGACATTCTTCGCATCGTAGACGAGAACAGCAGCGCGGGAATGGGACGGGGAAAGCGTCATGGCTCCGGCTGCCACCGTCAAGCCCATCAGAAGCCCGACAGAAATCCAATACTTCTTTTTCATAATCTGCACCTCCTGTTTAATTGCACAAGGACAAAATCCTTTGGTACGCTTCCGCCACATTCACGATGTATTCCCGTGTTTCCTCGTAAGGCGGGCAGCCGATGGTGTCCACGGCGTTCGATCCGGCGTTGTACGCGGCGACGGCGTAAGTAGCCGCGTATTCCCCCATATCGGCGTAGTTCGCGAGCAGTGCCCGGAGATGGGACGCTCCGCCAAGAATATTGGAAAGCGGATCGTAGGGATCGACGCCAATCATCTGTGCCGTTTCCGGCATGAGCTGCATCAAGCCGATCGCCCCTTTGTTGCTGATCGCGGCGAAGTTGAACCCGCTCTCCGATTCCATGACCGCTGTGATCAAAATGGGATCCACTCCGTAAATCGACGAGACGTAGCAAATCGCGTCGGCAATCCAGCGGG
>JAGAZS010000077.1 GCA_017939945.1 Schwartzia sp. (in: firmicutes) | reverse complement strand
TGATCTGCGCTTTTTGCGAAATATTGTAGGGGTGCAGATTTTGGAACCGACGGATCACCTTCGCGGCGCGGCTTGTCGGTACGTCGGGATTGTCCGGCGTGGTCTTGGCGATCTTGAAGCAAGTGTCGTAGGTCATATAGTTTTGCAGCACATCGAGAATGAAACCTTCTTCTATGGCCTGCCGCATCGAGTAAATGTGGAACGGGCGGAAACTGCCGTCTTCCTGCTCCGTGCCGAACATTTCCAACGTCGTGGGCTTCGGCGTGGCGGTGAACGCTAAAAAGGACAGGTTCTTGTGCCGCCCGTGGGCGATCATCTCCCGCACCAGCTTGTCCTCCGGGTCGATTTCCTCCTCCGCTTTCCCCTCGATCTCCGCGTACTCCCGGAGCGCGTCCTCGGTGTCCGCCAGCGCCGCTTTCAGTTTTAGGGCGGCGGTCCCCGTTTGCGAAGAATGGGCCTCGTCCACGATGACGGCGAAATTCTTGCCCTGCGCCGCCTCCACTTCCTGATAAATCACCGGAAACTTTTGCAGCGTCGTCACGATAATCCGCGCCCCGTCGTTCAGCGCCCGCAAAAGGTCCTTGCTCGTCTTCCCCTCGCCGATGGTCTCCACCGCGCCCAGCGTGTGGTCGAAGCCGGAAATCGTCTCCTGGAGCTGCGCGTCCAGCACCGTCCGGTCCGTCACTACCACCACGCTCTTGAAAATCGCGTTGCTCGCCCCGTCGTGGAGCGACGCGAGGCGGTACGCCGTCCACGCGATGGAGTTCGACTTGCCCGAGCCCGCCGAGTGCTGGATCAGGTAATTGTGCCCCGCGCCGTGCTCCAAGACATGGGCAATCATCTTCCGCACCGCGTCGAGCTGATGGTAGCGCGGGAAAATCAGCCGTTTCCTTGTGGCCGTTTTTTCCGTGCCGTCTGCCGTGAGCTTCTTTTCCTCGGTCACTTGGAGATGGATGAATTTCTGCAAAATATCCATCATACTGTCTTTTTGAAAAACGGTTTCCCAAAGGTACGCCGTCGGATAGCCGCTTTTGTTCGGCGGGTTCCCCTTGCCGCCGTCCCGCCCCGCGCCGCTTGACCCTTGGTTGAAAGGCAGGAACGCCGTATTTTTCCCGCGCAGCTCCGTCGTCATATAGACGTCTGTATGGTCCACGGCGAAATAGCCCAAAACGCGCTTATTGAATTGGAAGCAAACCTCGCGCGGGTCCCGGTCGTACATCCATTGCGCCTTGGCGTTGTCCACTGTCTGCCCCGTGTACTGGTTCTTCAGCTCGAAGGCGAAAACGGGAATCCCGTTCAAGGCCAGCACCATATCCACGCTCTTTTTCGTGTCCGCGCTGAAATACCATTGGCGGTAGCACTCCACGCGGTTTTTCGCGTAAAGCGCCGCCGCCGTCTGGTTCAGCGACGACTCCGGCTTGAAATAGCAGACGCGAAACGGAATCCCCCGATGCTTGAAGCCGTGCCGCAGCACCGACACCAGCCCGTCCATGTCGCAGGCGTTATTCAAGGCCGCGCAGAACTTCCGCACCGGGTCGAGCTTGTTGGCGTTCTCGAACCGCGCCCACGCTTTCGGCTGCGTCCGTTTCACAAAATCAATCAGTGTATCGACAAAAAGCCCCGCTTTCGGGTCGTAAACATCCGCGCCCTTCGTATAGCCCCCCGCCGGGGAGAGCAGCGCCGCCTCGATGTCGGACTCGAAGCGTTTCTCGTTCGTCGCGTCAATGGACATGAAAAACCGTCCTTTCAAAAGTGATGTTGACAGAAATTTGTGCTTGTATTTCGATGAATTGACAGACGATTTATGAAATAGGAAAATCAACCTATGCAAAAAAGTCGTTTTTTGCATAGATAAAGTTCCAACTACGCAAAAAACGGCTTTTTTGCGTAGTTGTCAGAGAGGACGCTTGTATATGCCATCGGAAAGATTGCTTGTACTGTTCCGACATATCATCGTCAATAAATCGCATC
>JAGAZS010000076.1 GCA_017939945.1 Schwartzia sp. (in: firmicutes) | reverse complement strand
CGCAAGTTGAAGAATCTTCTCCAGCGTGGTATAGTTTTAGTCGTACTTTGAAAAAGGAGCGGTTCCATGTTTTTTTCGGCACTTGGGCTGACACTCGTGTTTCTTGTTCTGCTTTTGGCGCGGGCGCAGCATTTGGAGGATATGACGGCTGGCTGGCGTATGGCGCTTTACGGTACGCTTGGCCTTTTTTTCGGGGGATTTTTTGCCGACGGCAATGTATCGGGGATTTTCCATTGGTACGGGAAAACCGGGCTTCTGCTTTCCGCCGGCGGAGATATTGTACTTTGGGGCGGCGTTGCCCTGATGGTGATTTGGATCGGGCTTCGGGCCGCCATGCGGCTCCGGCATGACGGCAGCCAGGAAAAGGGGGGATCGCCCGTCTCGCGTGCCGGATCGCGGCTCGATATTCTTGTATTGGTAATCGCGGGTTTGGCGCTGTCGAACATCATGCCGAATTTTCTCGGCGGCATCGACGCGATGCGGCACGATCTTGCCGCGCCGCCCGTGACGGAAAAAGTTACGTTCCGTATGATGCACGTTTACGAGGACAAGACGCGCCGCTGGGCGTCGGAGCGCCGCGACGCGGTTTTTCTCCGGGAGAACGGCGAAGAACTCGCAATCCCGATGCCCGTCACCAAATCCTTCGACGAGCAGGAAACCTTGCGGCCACTGACGTCGGCAAAACCGGGCGCACCGATGGAGATAACCTATTATCCGAATTGCAAAGTTATCGTTTTGGTTAAACCGGTTCAGCCATGAAATCGTCTTGCAAAATATGACGTTGTGTTGCAAAAATCATGCACTTTTTATATAATAGCATTGAAAGGAGTGACAAAAATGGCACAGGCAACCTTGAGCGTGCGTCTGAACGCAACGGACAAATACTATTTTGAGGAATTCTGCAAATCTGCGGGGATGAATGTATCCACCGCCATCAATATGTTTGTGAAGGCCGTTATAAAGCGGCAGGAAATCCCCTTCGCCATCACAGGCGACCCGTTCCACAGTGAAGAAAATATGGAGCGGCTGCGTCAATCTATTGCCGACGCGGAAGCCGGGAAAGTGTCACCCCACGATTTGATTGAGGTGGACTGAATGAATTTGCTTTGGACTGACGCCGGGTGGGAAGACTATCTTTATTGGCAGAATGAGGATCGAAAGATTCTAAAACGTATCAACGAATTAATCAAAGACGTGAACCGCAACGGATTCAAAGGCAAAGGAAAGCCGGAACCCTTGGAAGGAAATTGGAAAGGATATTGGAGTCGCCGCATAGACAGTAAACACCGCCTTGTTTACAAGATGGAGGATGGAGTCATCACCATTGCACAATGCCGTTCCCATTACGGCGATAAATAATTTTTTGCGCAAACAAAAGCTCCCTTCGTGACTGATATAGTAACGAAGGGAGCTTTTTTGCGCGGGAATCAGCCGAAGGTCGGGATGCCTTCCTCGCCGATTTGTACCGTGTGGGTCTTGGACTGGCCGTTTGTCGAGAAATGCGTCTCATCGATGTTGAACTCATAAGGATCGGTCATAATCCATTGACCGATCCAGCTTTCGCCCGTGTTGAAAAGGTCTATGGTGCGCTGGAAGGAATAGGGGAACGTACCCTTGAAAACGGCCTTGCCCGAATCGAGCTCGAATACGTCCATCTGGCGCCCCACGCCCATTTGCGGGCTGGCAAAGCCGTAGTCCACATAGAGAAAATTCTTGTTGCCGCCCGTGTGCACGAAAACCGGCCGAATTTGGTTATTGCCGACGAAACCCTTTTTGCAGACGACCTTGCCGTTCAGCACGATGTTCAGCGAATCTCCGTCGGCAAACGCCATGAGCGTGTCAAGCTTCCCCGAGCCGTCGTCATAAAGGCATACGTTGTCCGCCGGATAGTTCGTCAGTTCCTCGCAGTAAGAGGCGGGCCCGAGATTGTATTTGGGATTGAACATACCCGGCCGCTCGTCGAAACCGATGGTCGTCGTAATCGTCCCCGAGGCATAGGCCGCGATTTCATACTGATTGAAATAGAATGTCACGCCGCGCGGCTCGATGACCCAGGAAACCTTGTCGTGAATGACTTGATCCGCAACGGTAGCTTCCATACTGTCGAAGAACGTCCCCTGCCTGTTTTCCTCGTAGAGCTTTGCGATGAGAACCTCAACGAGCTGTTCGCCGTTGGGGAACACCTGATACAGGGACAGCCTTTCGCCCGTCGAAGCGTCGAAATTCACACCCTTGTACATCTGCCCGCCGTGGGCACCGCCGGTGTATGTATATGTCGAATCGAGGAACGACAGGACGAGCGCGTCGGCCCGCTTTACGATCAAATCGTTTTCGTAGGCGTAACCGTTGAAAGAATCGCCATAGCCGTTTTTCTTGCGTTCCGCGTAGTCCTTCAGCGCCTCCTCGCGCATCTGGCCCTGCAAACGGAGCGCTTCCGCACGTGTGCTGTTATTGTAAGATTCCAGCGCCGCCGCCAGCTTCGGGAAATTCTTCGAGCCGAGCATCGAACGTCCGTCGCCGTCGGCCAGATACAGCTCCGGCCATGACTGGCGGAGTACGACTTTCCCCTCGCCTATCGCCTCATACTGCTGGACTTTTTTGTAAAGGCCGAAGGAACGCAGCGCAGGATCGACCGCTATCGAGCCGAGGGGAGCGCCTTCCGTCGGCTCGTAGTCCCCGGAAACCTCCGCCGGTTCCCCGCCCGCCTGCGCGACGCCCAACGGCATAAGCAACGCCGAGCATGCGAAAGCCAACGCCAGGCCAAACGCTTTTTTGTTCTTCATAAAACACTTCCTCCTTATTAAAATAGAGAGTGAAGAAAATGTACGCCTTCTCTCCACTCTCCAAACTTCACTCTTTAGAAGCTTCCGCCGTCGCCGCCGTGGCTCTCGTCCCTTGCGCTGCTGCCGCCGGAGCTCTTCGACTTCTTTGTACGCGTAACGTTCATGAACAGGAAACGGTCGTCGCTCTCCGCCAAGTCGAAGCTGCCGTCCACCAAATACTCACTGGCCCGCGCCGCAGGCGTTACGTTGCTCATACTGCTGATCAGCACCTCCCGCACGCCGTATCCGCCGAGCCCGCCGAGAACCAACGCGATAATCGCCGCAATGAAACTGAACCCTGCCGACGGATCGTAGGGCTTGCCTTCCTTCGCGTAATAATCCAGCGAAGTTTCGATAGCCGCCGTATATTTCAGGAACGCTTCGCCAAACTTGTTGTCCTTGAGTTTTGGGACCATCTCGCTTTGGATATACTTGATTCCCACATCATCGGTAATCTTGGCGCGCATGGCGTTGTCCGTGGACATATAGTATTCGCGCTTTTTCGGATCCACCGAGACAAGCAACACGATACCGCCGTTCGGCGCGCCCCTGAACCCTTGGTCAAGCAGCCCGTTGGCCACTTGCCCAATGTTGCGCCCCTGCATGGACGGATGAACCACGATGCCGATGCGGACGTTGTGTTTTTTCTCGATGCGCTGGATTTCCTCATTCAGCTTTTGGACTTCCGCTGTCGAAAGCACCTTTGCGTTGTCAAAAACCGCCCCCGCTGCTTCCGCACGGAAGCTGAATGCCGCCAGTGCGACGAACAACGCGAAGAATATCGTCAAAACCGATTGGATTCTTTTCATTTCGTCACACCTCCCTCAAACAAACAATTTCGCAATGAAATAGGTAATGAACATCACAATGGCGGCCGAGCCCGCGAAATACATCATCGCCTTCTGCTTATCGTAGGGCAGGCTGCCGACGAATTTTCCGGTCTGGCCGTTCATCATGAAGGTGTATGGCTGACCGTTATAGCGAGTCGTCAGGATCCAGACCGGCACCATCGCGTAGGAGACATTGCCGCCCTCCTTGATGACGGCGGACGATTCCGTCGAGCAGTTGTCGTAGCCTTCGACGGTGTCCTGCAGAACCTCGATGGCGCTGGCTTCAACGCGCTTGTCCGCGCGCGGCACCGACATCTCGGCGTCCTCGTCGTACTTGTCCGCCAGATAACCGGTAAAATAGGCCGCGCTGAACGGTACCAGTTCGCTGTAATCGAACGGCTCGATGCTCTCCATATAGTCGTTGTCCATTTTCGAGCTGCCGTCCACCGGAATCTTCTCGAAGCTCATGGTGCCGCTGCGGGTGCAGTTGTAAACGCTGGTCTCGGTAATCGTCTCGTCGGAAGTTTCAATCACATTGATACTCTCGGCGCGGAACTCCGCATGCGCCTCGACGCTGGAATCGAACAGCCAGAACGGGACGTACATCGGCTGTATGTCCTCGACGCGGTTGTTCGCGGTAAACGCGTTCGGCAGCAGCCGTTTCCCTTTGTAGAATTCCTTCAGTGCCGCCACCGCGTCCTGCTTCGTCTTTTTGAACGGGATCACGAAGTCCGGCTTCAGCATCCCGCTGAAGCGGTTCGGCAGCATCGTCGGGTTGCCGCAGTAGCAGCACTCCGTCGCCATCGTATTTTCGTCGGCGACGATTTCCGCGCCGCAGGACGAGCAGGTGAAGGTCCGCATCGCGGCCATCTCGTCCTCGCTCCATTCGCCGCCCGCGGCCTCGGTGTCCCACTTGGCCTCCTGAGCCGCCTGTGCCTTTGCCGCCATTTCCTGCTTCTTCTGGAAAAGATCTTCTACGGCGCTGATTTCCAGCTCCGTTCCGCAGTATTCGCACGTCACTTTGTCGTTCCCGGGCTGGAAGGAAAGCGGCGCGTCGCAATGCGGGCACTTGTAGCTTACAGATGTGTCAGCCATAAATGTACCTCCATTCTATAAATTTTATACTAGAATCTGTTAAAAAGCTCCGCTTTTTTACAGATTCTGCATGAGACGTCAACCGAGCCGAAGGATCGGTTGCAGCGCACGAAGTGCGCGCCTTTCAAATTGGATTGTCCAATTTGAAAGCAGTATTAGAAGTCTACCCGGTAGAACTTCTTGTCCAAATCGTAAACGAGGACGTCGTTGCCCGTCACCGTCGCCATGCGGTACGGCTTCAGCTTCGTCTCCACGTCGGCGATTAGCTTGCCCGTGGCACGATCGTAGACGCGGAACACGCCTTTCGCCTTGACGTGCACCACATAATTCGCCGTGACCGTCCAATCATAGGGGTTCTCGTTGCTCGGGAAACCTTCGAAGCGGCGCAGCTCTTTTCCGTTCGTGTCGAAGGCAACCAGCGTCTCGATGGTTTTTCCGTCTTTCTTGAAGGAAGTGCGGATGAAAATTTCCTTGTCGTCGGCATACAGCGGCCGCATGGCAAATTCCTGCTTGCCGATGACTTCCTTCGCGTCCTTGATCTCGCCGTCGGCAAACCGTCCCTTGGTGATGGTTTCTCCCATCTTGGTATAGGTATAGAGCGTATCCGTCCCCGCCGCCGCCGCAATCGGGCGGAGGTCCGCGTTTTTCTTGCCCGTGTGGAACGTCTTGCCGTCGTACCAGTCAAAGGTATTTTCCTTGCTCTGGCAGTAGACGGTCTTGCCGTTCGTCGCGAGGATGGAGATGGTCGACGACTGCCCCACCGGCCCGATGCCCGTCAGATTTTCGTGGTCATATTTGAGCTGCCAAAGGCTCTGGTCTTTGTCGCCTTTCTTTTTCGCGTGGAAATACATCGCGTCCTTCGTGGCGACGAGGTAGCCGAAATTCGGCGTGATTTCCTGCTGCTTCAGGTCGATGCCCTTCAGGTCATAGACCTTCGCCTCGTGCTCGCCGAATTTGAACGTGGTCGTCGGCGGCGTCTTGACCTTTTCCCGCTGGGGAACCGAGGGCGCGCTGGCCGCCGGTTTCGCCGTGCCGCCGGAAGACGATCCACCGCCTCCGCCGCAGCCCGCCACGAGGGAAGCCGACAAAATCCCCGCCAAAATCCCCGCCGCAACCTTTTTCATCATCATTGTGCATCGCTCCTTTTTGGATATGTGTATATATGGTCTGAATCATGGAAAACAAAATATTTAGGTTCTGATTGAAGTTCGCTAATCTTGCCTTCCCCTACTACAATAGATTTCGGAAAAGGCGACTGATCATCGCTCATATCCATCTCGTTGCTTAAACTGGTAGAATGAAGAGTGCAACGGCCTGACGTCCTTCCCCTTGGACTTCGCGTCCGTCCTTGAGTCCGTCAGCCAGCCCTCTCATTCCCAGTTGTTCGATTTATGCAGGTAGAACTGCTGCATCCCAGCACGTTCGGGTCACACCACAGTAGATAGAATCGGCAATGAGATACTGGTACGCCAGTTGCAGATCAATCTATTGTGAAGGAGTTGGCCCTATGAACGCTGTCGGCATTGATGTCTCCAAAGGCAAGAGCATGGTTTCCATCGCCCGCCCCTTCGGGGAGATCGTCGCCAAACCTTTCAATGTTCCCCATACCTCCACGGGGATGCAGGACCTCCTTTCCCGTCTTGCCACGCTGCAAGGAGATACCCGCATCATCATGGAGCATACAGGGCGCTACTACGAGCCCGTGGCAGAGAAGCTGTCTTCTGCCGGATTCTTCGTGTGCGCCGTGAACCCGAAACTTATCTGCGACTACGGAAACAACACACTCCGCAAGGTCAAGACCGACAAGGCGGATTCCCTGAAGATCGCCCGATACGGCCTTGACAACTGGCAGGATTTGCGCCAGCATACAGGCATGGATAAGAAACGCGAGCAGCTCAAGCTCATGAACCGCCAGTTCGACTTCTATATGAAGCAGAAGACGGCGGCCAAGAACAACCTCATAGCCCTTGTCGACCAGACCTATCCCGGCGCCAATGCGCTTTTCACCAGCCCCGCCAGGCCTGACGGGAGCCAGAAGTGGGTGGACTTCGTCGCTTCCTTTTGGCATGCGGATTGCGTGCGGAAGATAGGAGCAAAGGCTTTTTCGGAGCGTTACCACAAGTGGTGCCTTCGCAACAGCTATTACTTCCAGCCGGACAAGCCGGAAAAGATCCTCGCCGCCTCCAAGGAACTGCTTCCTACGCTTCCAAAGGATGCGATGACGAAGCTCCTTGTCCAGCAGGCGGTGAAGCAGTTGAACACGATTTCCGCCTTGGTGGAGCAACTCCGTGCAGAGATGAACCGCCTTGCCTCGGAGCTACCGGAATATCCCATCGTCCTGGCGATGGGCGGCGTCGGTCCATCCCTCGGCCCGCAGATCATGGCGGAGATCGGGGATGTAACCCGTTTTGCCCACCGCGGCTCGCTGACTGCGTTCGCGGGCGTAGACCCCGGCGTGAGCCAGTCCGGGACGTTTGAGGCGAAGAGCCGCCACGCGTCCAAGCGAGGCTCGGCCCAGCTTCGCAAGGCGCTTTTCCAAGTAATGTCCGTCCTTTTGAAGACGGCGCCGCAGGATGATCCTGTGTTCCGCTTCCTGGACAAGAAGCGTGCCGAGGGCAAGCAATATTATGTCTACATGACGGCTGGGATGAACAAGTTCCTGCGTATTTACTACGGCAGGGTCAAGGAGTACCTGGCTTCGCAAGCCAAGCCTGAGTAACCGAACATTTATTTTAAGTCGGCGCTTAGGCGGCGGCTTGTTTGCTGTGCTCATTTCACATTGCAATTTTTTGAAATTTTTTTGCTTTCCCCTATTGACTTTTTATTTGCAGGCTCAAGGGGAAGGCAAGTTTTGCAAAGACAATTCCTCAAACCATCTTCTTTTTGATGGTCAGGATGTTCTTTCCGTCCTTCCGCTCGTAGCCGATCTCGTCGGACATGCTGCGCGCGAGAAAGATGCCCAGCCCGCCAATTTGCCGCCTGCGGACAGCGGGCGTCAGGTCGGGCGGCTTTCTGTCCAGCGGGTTGAACGCCACGCCCTCGTCCTCGAAGGAGAGCGTCACGGTTATT
>JAGAZS010000075.1 GCA_017939945.1 Schwartzia sp. (in: firmicutes) | reverse complement strand
TGAGCTGCCATATATTCGCGAATGCCTGCGGTCAGGCCGAGGCGCAGGTCGGAATCGATATTGATCTTGCAGACCGCCGATTTTGCCGCGCGGCGGAGTTGATCTTCAGGGATACCGATGGCGTCGTCGAGTGCGCCGCCGTTCTCGTTGATGATCTTGACGAATTTCGGCACGACAGAGGAAGCGCCGTGCAATACAATCGGGAAATTCGGCAGGCGTTTCTCGATTTCCGCGAGAATATCGAAACGAAGTTCGGGCGGAACGAGTACACCTTCTGCGTTGCGTGTGCATTGGGAGGGTTTGAACTTGAATGCGCCGTGGCTGGTGCCGATGGCAATGGCGAGAGAGTCGACGCCGGTTTTTTCGACGAATTCCTGGACTTCCTCGGGGCGCGTATAAGAGGCATCCTCAGCCTTGACGTTGACGTCATCCTCAATGCCCGCAAGCTTGCCGAGCTCGCCTTCCACGACGACGCCTTTTGAATGCGCGTATTCGACGACCTTTTTCGTTACCGCGATATTGTCCTCGAAGCTGAGCTTGGAACCGTCGATCATGACAGAAGTAAAGCCGTCGTCGACGCAGGATTTGCAGATGTCGAAATCCGCGCCGTGGTCAAGGTGCAGGCAGATGGGAAGATCTGTATCCTCAAGGGCTGCCTTGACGAGATGGACGAGGTAGGCAGGCTTCGCGTATTTGCGTGCGCCGGCGGACACTTGAAGGATCAGCGGCGCGTTTTCTTCCTTTGCCGCCTCGGTGATGCCCTGGATGATTTCCATGTTGTTGACGTTGAAGGCGCCGATGGCGTAGCCGCCGGCATAGGCTTTCTTGAACATTTCAGTCGATGTGACTAATGGCATTTGAATACCCCCTTAAATTTTAATGCATAGAACGTTTTCTATATTCGTATTATATCATATTCGGAAAAATCAGTCTACGTTTCGTTGTTTTTCGTTGATTTGTTGCGCGAAAACGTCGATAAAAATTGACAACGGGCGCTCTTTGTTTTATTATCTAATATATAAAGTTCTTTCATTTAAGGAGTTTGTAGCTGTTTCCGCTGTGGAAATGGCATAAATACAAGGGTTTGAAGGTATCGCCGCTATTTTGACGCGGCGTTGTTTGTGTGCTGATTGGAGGAAATACGGTCATGATGGGGTCGACGCTCAGGGCCGAGAGAGAAAAAAGAGGTTTGACGATTAAAGATATTGAGCGCGAAACGAGTATCCGTGCGAAGTATCTGGAGGCGTTGGAGCAGGGAAGGTACGACGCACTGCCGAGCGAGGTCTATGTAAAAGGTTTTATACGGAATTATGCGGATTTCCTGCACTTGAATCCGGAAAAACTGGTGCAGGAATACCTTGAGGAAATCCACGGTACGGACGTAGCGCCGATTGCGCCGACGGTTCCGGCAACGACTTCTATTGTTAACGAACGCGCGCCGTTTTCTTCCGGCTCGGATTTTCATGAGCGCGTGGAGAAATCGCATAAGAATCAAATCACAGCTATGTTGGTAGCGGCTGTCGTTATCGCTTTTGTGGGAAGCATTTACTATTTCTTCGGAGAGGATCCGGCTGTGCAGAAGCCGCAACAGACGGCACAACAGGGAACGACGCAGAATCCGAAGCCGACCGCGCAAACGCCGTCTGCGCAGCCGACAACTCCGGTGCAGAATGCACAGACGTCCACGCAAAATCAGCCTCAGCAGACGACGCAGTCGCCCGCTTCGATTCCGACCATCGGGAATACGGCTAACGCTTCGGCAGGACAGGCGGATGTAACTGCACAATTCACGGGACGTTGCTGGGTCCAGGCGCTTGCCGACGGCAAGGTGATTTATGAGGGAATGGCGGAAGCGAACCAAACGATGCGCTGGACCGGCAAGAAAGAGGTCGTTATCACGGCGGGCAACGCCGGGGTCATTGACGTTACATATAACGGACAGCGCGTCGGCAAACTCGGCAAGGAAGGCGCCGTCGTCGAAAAGAAATTTTCCAACGGGAAAGTCGAGGACGTCAAGTAAATAACTCCGGGAGCAGAGCATGAACGCTTTTTTGCCGATGACAAAAAAAGATATGGCGGAGCGGGGCTGGGATACGCTGGATTTTATTTTCGTGTCCGGGGACGCCTATGTCGATCATCCGAGCTTCGGACCGGCCATTCTCTGCCGACTTCTTGAGAAGCACGGATACCGGGTGGGTATAATTGCGCAGCCGGACTGGCGCGGAAGGGAAGATTTCTGCCAGCTGGGACGCCCCCGGCTGGCTTTTCTCGTTTCCAGCGGCAATATGGATTCCCTGCTCAACAAATTCACGGCGTCGAAAAAACGGCGGCGGGAGGACGCATACTCGCCGGGAGGGCGGACAGATTGCCGCCCGGAGCGGGCTGTCGTTGTCTATTCGAACCGCTTGCGCGAGATCTGGCCCGATGTCCCGATCGTGATTCGCGGCGTCGAAGCCAGTCTGCGCCGTTTTGTCCATTATGACTATTGGACGGATCGTGTGCGGCGTTCCGCGTTGATGGACAGCGGCGCGGATTTGCTTGTTTACGGAATGGGAGAGCGGCAGATTCTCGAGATCGCGGCGGAGCTTCATCGGGGGACGGCAATCGGTGCGATTCAGGACGTGCGGGGCACTTGCTATCGAGTGCCGGATTTTGATTACGTTTACGATTATCTGAAATTGCCGTCTTTCGACGAAGTGAGGGAAGACAAAAAAGCCTTTGCCGAAGCGTTCAGGCTCGAATATCTGGAGCAGGATGCAATCCGCGGCCGCCGTCTCGTCCAGCAAAACGGCGAAGCCTGCGTAGTGCAGAATCCTCCTGCGTTGCCGCTGACCGAGACGGAGATGGATGAAATCTATGATTTGCCCTACACGCGGACGTATCACCCCCGGTACGACTCAGAGGGCGGGGTGCCCGCTTTGCGTGAAGTGGAATTCAGCATTGTCAGTCATCGAGGCTGCTTCGGCGGCTGTCATTTTTGCGCGATTGTTTCGCATCAGGGTAGAATCATCCAAAGGCGGAGCCACGACTCAATTTTGCGCGAGGCGGAAGGATTGACGAAACGACCCGGTTTTAAGGGATATATTCACGACGTCGGCGGACCTACAGCGAATTTTCGCAGGCCGTCCTGCGATAAGCAGCTTTCCCGCGGCACATGCAGGGGCAAGGAATGTCTTTCGCCGACGCCTTGCCGCAGCATGATCGCGGATCACAGCGATTATCTGGAGTTATTGAAAAAACTGCGGGCGGTGCCCGGCGTAAAGAAAGTCTTTATCCGTTCCGGCATCCGTTTCGATTATTTGATGCTGGCGAAGGACGATTTCCTTGAAACGATTTGCCGCCACCATATCAGCGGGCAGTTGAAGATTGCCCCCGAGCATATCAGCGATTCCGTGACCCGACTGATGGGAAAATCAGGGCGCGACGTTTATCTGCGGTTTGCTCGGCGATTCCAAAATCTCAATGCGCGGCTCGGCAAGAAGCAATATCTGGTTCCTTATTTCATGTCGAGCCATCCGGGAGCGACGCTCACCGACGCGGTAGAACTGGCGGAATTTATCCGCGATCTCGGTTACCGGCCGGAACAGGTGCAGGACTTCATTCCGACGCCGGGAACGCTTTCGACGGCGATGTACTATACGGGAATCCACCCGTTGACGGGCGAGAAAATATATACGGCAAAAACGCCGGAGGAAAAACGGCGGCAGCGCGCATTGATGCAGTATTGGATGCCGAAGCATCGTGCCGTTGTACGTGAGGCGCTTCGACTCGCGAACAGGGAAGATTTAATCGGGCAGGGTAGGAAATGCCTCGTGCCTTCGGAAGATAAAGCTCGGAAAGACAAGAAAAAACGGACGGAAGGTGCTAAAAAATGAGATGCCCTTATTGCAAGCAACTGGACAGCCGCGTCATCGATTCGCGGGGCGCGGACGACGGGAACTCGATTCGCAGGCGGCGCGAATGCACGGCATGCGGCCGCCGGTTCACGACCTATGAGGTCGTGGAAAAAATGCCGTTGATTGTCATTAAAAACGATGGAAGGCGCGTCGTTTTCGACCATGACAAATTGCTGAACGGCCTAATCCGTTCCTGCGACAAGCGGAATATTCCCACGGAGCAGATCGTGTCGCTGGCGGACGAGATCGAGCGTGAGCTCCGGAATACGATGGACCGGGAAGTCACGACGAAGGCCATCGGCGAGTTGGTGATGGAAAAGTTGAGGAACTTCGACGAGGTCGCCTATATCCGGTTCGCGTCCGTTTACCGGAAATTCGCGGACATCAGTATGTTCAAGGAAGAGCTCGAGGAACTGCTCAGGGCGAGAACGGAAAAGAATTCGTAGGTTATGGACGCGGGGGGAACGATTTGAACTGGAAGCTGAAGGAGAAGCTGGCGGCTCGCCTCGCACGGGAGCAGGGGCACACTGTCTATCCCGCGGGAGGCCGGACGCGGTTCGCTCTCGCGTATCCGAACTCGTATTTTGTCGGGATGTCGAATCTTGGTCTTCATATTATTTACGATATTTTGAATCGCAGGCCGGATACAGCGTGCGAGCGTTTTTTTTTGCCCGACGGACGGGAGCTTGATGAGTATCGGCGCACGCAGACGCCGCTCCTGAGCATGGAAACGCAGACACCGCTTTCGGATTTCGCTATTATCGGGTTTGCCGTTTCCTTTGAGATGGATTATTTTCATTTGCTCGAAATGTTGGAGATTGGGCGTGTTCCGGTGCTCGCGCAGGAACGCGACGAGCGGTCGCCGCTGGTGACTGCGGGCGGTCCCTGCGCGACGTTCAACCCGGAGCCGCTTTCGCTGTTCGTTGACGCTTTTATCATTGGCGAAGGCGAGGAGACGATCGGACGATTGATGGACGTTTACAAGGGCGCGAAGGAAGACGGCGCGGACAGAGCGGAAATGTTACTCCGTCTTTCCCGTATCCCCGGTATTTATGTGCCGTCTCTCTATGAACACAATTACAAGGAGTCGGGCGAGTTGGAAACGGTTCGTCCCGTCGGGGACGCGCCATCCCGTGTCGGGCGCCAATGGGTGAAAAAACTCGACGATTTCCCGGCTCATACCGTGATCGTGACTGACGAGACGGAATTCAATCTGTACTTGATT
>JAGAZS010000074.1 GCA_017939945.1 Schwartzia sp. (in: firmicutes) | reverse complement strand
GGCGCCGGCGTCACCCTCGCGGAAATCCAGCAGAATGCGAACACGACCTACCGCGTTTACGATTACGGACGAATGGACCGGGACGGCAAGCCCCGCGAGCTGCAAATCGACCGTGCGCTCGACGTCCTGAACCTGACGCCGACGCCGCCCCTTGTACTGCCGCCGCCGCAGGACTTCTTTGCGGAATACACGGTGCGCCAGTTTTTCTCCTGCGATTTTTTCACCGTCTATCATGTGGCGCTCGACGGCCGCATCCATCTCTTCACGAGCCGTGCCACCTTCCACTCCGTTCTGCTGCTCGAAGGAATCCTGGAACTCGAATACGCCGGCGGAAAAGAAATCCTCGAAAAAGGGGACTCCCTGTTCGTCCCCGCAGGCCTCGGGCCGTACTGGCTGCGCGGCCACGGACGGCTCCTGCTGACAATGATATAACACAAATAATAAAAACACGACTCGCAACATAACGCGAGCCGTGTTTTTTAATACTCAGCCGCGCCTACGGCGCGTCTGGCGTCTCATAAATCGCAGTAAAGATTAAAAATCTTAACTGCGATTAATCATCCCATGGTGCCTCAGAGTGGAATCGAACCGCTGACACAGGGATTTTCAGTCCCTTGCTCTACCAACTGAGCTACCGAGGCAATAAAAACCGGATGCGGCAAGCCGCATCTAGGCATAAAAAAATCAAACTGCTCATCTGCGCCGCTTCGCGGCTCAATTCGCAGGGATTTTCCAATGGCGACCCGAATGGGACTTGAACCCATGATCTCCGCCGTGACAGGGCGGCATTCTAACCAACTGAACTACCGGGCCGCAACCGCGCCAAAACGACAATCCCGTTTACAGCGCGAATAACATTATACAATCCTATGCGTCTCTTGTCAATCTATATAGTGACAGATCCGTGGCCACCGAATCACGTAGCTTTTCTTTACACAATATTTATATCTCAAACATTTTCTCCGTCTCATGCAGGATATTATCGCGCCGTTTTTTCGCCGCGGCAAAATAATCGTGCACGGCGGTTCGATCTTTACGATGGACAGCGTCAGCGACTTCTCCCAATATTTTTTGCATTTGCGCAAGATGCGCCTCAATGGCCGCACCGTTGGTCATGCAAATGTCCGCCCACATATCCGCATTGGATGAAGCAATACGCGTGGTATCCTTGAATCCGCCTCCCGCCAATTTCAGGCTGTCCTCATCGTCCTTCGGATTTTGCGAAAGGAGTGTCACCAGCGCAGCGGCGGTGATATGCGGAACGTGACTGATCAGCGACGCGCAACGATCATGCTTCGCCGTGGAAAGCGTCGTCAAGTTTGCCCCCGTCAGGCGTATCAGATTCACGACCTTGTCATAGACGTCCTTCGGCGCAGTGGTCTCTTCCAAAACGACATAGCATTTATGCAGAAAGAGGTCTTTGTCTGCCGCCTCGACACCACTCTTTTCCTTGCCCGTCATCGGATGTCCGGAAACATAATAGACGTGCGGCGGCAAAAGCGGACGAATCGAGTCCCAAAGGTACGACTTCGTGCTACCGGCGTCTGTCAGCACCGCGCCCTCCTTGACGAAAGGCAGAAGCTTTTCAACCATCGGCACGATCTGAAGCACCGGTGTGCTCAGGTATATCACATCGGCGTCCTTCACAACCTCCGCAATATCCGACGAAGCCTCGTCCACAGCCCCCCGCGCCACCGCCGCATCCATCGACGCCTGTGTGCGGCAGAGGCCCGTAATATACACGCCATCCCCCATGCGGCTTTTCAGAGCGAGGCCAAACGAGCCGCCTATGAGTCCGACGCCGATAATGGCAAGATTCAGCTTTGCCATTTATTTTCTCCCCATGATGGCGGCAATCTTCCTGACCTCGTCCATTGTCGCACGGAAATTCTTCGGTGTCAACGACTGATCGCCATCCGAGAGCGCCACCTCAGGATGCGGATGCACTTCGATAATCAGGCCATCCGCGCCTGCCGCCACCGCCGCGCGCGCCATCGGCTGCACCATCTGCCAGCGTCCCGTACCGTGGCTCGGATCGACGATGATTGGCAAATGCGAAAGTTCCTTGACCGCCGCCACCGCCGAAAGATCGAGGGTGTTCCTCGTAAACGTCTCATAAGTGCGGATGCCGCGTTCGCAAAGCATTACATTTTCGTTGCCCGCGCTCATAACATACTCTGCGGCGTTCAGCCACTCCGAAATGGTCGCCGAGAGTCCGCGCTTCAAAAGCACTGGTCTCGTCCCATGACCGACGGCCTGCAACAGGCGGAAATTCTGCATATTGCGCGCGCCGATTTGGAGAACATCCGCGTATTTCGATACAAGCTCCACATCGTTCAAATCAACAATCTCAGTCACAACACGCAAATCAAATTCGTCGCCCACCGAGCGGAGCATTTTCAGCCCGTCCTCGGCCAGTCCCTGAAAATCGTAGGGCGATGTGCGCGGCTTGAACGCACCGCCGCGCAGGAACTGTGCGCCGCCTTTTTTTACCTCGGCAGCCGCCTCGCGGAGTTGCTCCATGCTCTCCACCGCGCAGGGACCTGCCATGATTGCCAGCTCCTCGCTGCCGATCTTGAAGCCGCGCACGTCGATGACCGTCGGCTCCGGATGGAACTCGCGGCTGACAAGCTTATATTTTTCCGTAATGCGGACAGCCTTTTCAACGCCGTCCAAGACACTCATGTTTTCCTCAATGCTGCCGATAATCTTCTTATCGCCGATTACGCCGACAATCGTACGATTTTCACCGACGGAAAGATGATACGACAATCCTGCACGCTCGATTTTCTCCTTGACGCGCGACAAATTTTCCTCAGTAGCCCCCGGCTTCATTACGATAATCATTTGAAACTCCTCCTCGCATAAAAAATCTTTTGAAAAATAAGAAAAGCCCGTCCCTCTACAGGGACGAGCTGCTAACCCGTGGTACCACCCTGCTTGCCAAAAGACAAGCCTCTCTTTTCAGGCACAAAAGAATCTATGCCCTAGCCCATGATAACGGAAGCCCTCCGGCGCGGCCTACTAAAATATTCAGCCTGCTGCTTGCGGGTGTATTTCACGAATTTCTTCCTCCGCGTCGCACCATCCCGCGGCTCTCTGTGGGATTCCGTCCGTTACTTCTCCCGCGCATCGCATTTCACTGTATGGAAAAGAATATAACACCCGTGAAAAAAATTGTCAAGCCCGCTTATGATTGATACTCCTCCGCCAGCTTCTTGAAAAATGGCAATGAACGCTCAATCATCTGCGTCTCTACGCAATATGCAGCGCGAAAATAGCCGGGACATCCGAAATCAGTCCCCGGAACAAGCAACAGATCATACTTTTTCGCACGATCGCAAAATGCATAATCATCTTCCTCCAATGCTTTCGGGAATAGATAAAAAGCCCCCTGCGGCCGCACACAGGAAAATCCCGCATCCAACAGCCCTTGATACAGCAATTTCCCATTTTTCTCATAAACGGAAAGATCAGGCTTCATATCCGCACACATGGCAATAACACGTTGAAACAGCGAAGGCGCGTTCACATGAGTCAACACGCGCGCTGCACCGGCAATCGCTCCATACACTTTTTCAAAGTCCGATACTTCGTCCGGAACGAGAATATAACCGATACGTTCTCCAGGCAGTGAAAAGGATTTGCTGTAAGAATAGCAAACAATCGTATT
>JAGAZS010000073.1 GCA_017939945.1 Schwartzia sp. (in: firmicutes) | reverse complement strand
CGGCGCGCCTCCGGGCTACGTCGGCTACGACGAGGGCGGTCAGCTCACCGAGGCCGTGTGCCGTCGTCCCTACAGTGTCATCCAGCTGGATGAAATCGAGAAAGCGCACCGCGATGTGTTCAACGTGCTGCTGCAGATCCTCGACGACGGACGGCTGACCGACGGCAAGGGCCGCGTCGTGAACTTCAAGAACACGGTCATCATCATGACCTCGAACCTCGGCTCCCACGAAATCCTGAACAAGAAATTCGAGGAAGCCGAAGCGGCGGTCAAAGGACTGTTGAAGGAATATTTCCGTCCCGAATTCCTGAACCGCGTCGACGATATCGTGGTCTTCCACGCCCTCGACCGCGAAGAGGTCAAGGCGATTGCCGCGCTGCTGCTGAAGAGCCTCGGCGCGCGCCTCGAAAAACAGGTTCGTATTTCTCTCCAATGGAGCGAAGCGGCGCTGGACGCACTGGCCGACCAGGGCTTCGACCCCGATTTCGGCGCAAGGCCGCTGAAGCGGCTCCTCTCCCACACCATCGAAACGCTGATCTCCGAGAAGATCATCAAAGGCGAGGTGCAGGAAGGCGACGCCGTGGCCATCGGTCTCGTCGGAGGGAAATTCACGGCAGAAAAAGCATAATTTTAAATATACACAAAAACAACGGGACTGTTGCACGCAAAGAAAGTGCAGCAGTCCCGTTTTGTTTTGAATTTATGATATGTTTCCTGTTACGCCGCAGGCGTTTCGCTTGCCGCAGGTGTCTCGCTTGACGCCGGAGCTTCACTTGCCGCTGACGTTGCCTCTTCCGGCGTTGCCGTCGGCTGCGCCGGCTGATTTTTCGGCTTGTAGTTCAGGCGGAAATTGCGGTACTTATGCGCAAAACGGTCGGCGACCGAGACGAAATTCTTCAGCATATTGCGGAATGTATTGTCATCCACGCCCTCGATGGTGATCGCGAAAGCGAAGCGTCCCGCCGTCCAGCGCACGACACGCATCCCTGTCGGCGTCTGCGCCACATGGACCTGCGTACGCTTGACGTCGCCCGCGTGCTGCTGCGTCCATTCGCCGTAATAGCCGCTGATATCGTCGGTGCCGATACGCTCGATCAGCGCAGTACGGACAGTGATCTTGCTGTCGTCCGCCTTGCTCTGGAAACGGATATCGCTGACATAGCGGTCAATGCTGTAGATATGCGCGGCAGGATGGTACAGCGCCAGGAGATTGCCCGGCAGATAATAGACCGGGAAACCGACGGCGCGTTCCAGCGACGGCACATCGGCATATTCGAGCATCGGATTTGCCATGCCGACTTCCTCGCCCATCGCGGCCGCACTTGTATCCGCGGGCGCCTCGCCCGTCGCTTCCGCAACAACCGTTTCATCCGCGTCCTCTTCCGCAGCGAACGCCGCCTGTCCCGTCAGAATATTCGCGGCCAGGAACGCCGCCAAAAAAAGATGTTTCTTTTTCATATCAAAAGCCCCCGTTATTTCTCTTTTTCTTTCCGCCTGCTATTGTAGCGAAAATCGCACGATATTTCAAGGAAGGATTTTTTGTAAACCATTTTTTATTCATCAGGTTGACAAAAAGAATCGGAAAGCGTATGCTAGGAACTGTCAACAACATCAAGGAGGCGGTTCTCTTGCATTTTTCTCTTCGTGAAATGATTCTTTGCGCTTTATTTGTCGCATTGATAACAGCGGGCACTTTCATCCGGATTCCGGTGGGCACGGACGTTTACACGCTGCAGTTCCTGTTCACGCTTTTGGCGGGACTTCTGTTGGGCGCGCGGCTCGGCGCGGCGGCGGTGGCGACCTATGTGCTTTTGGGCTTGATCGGCGTGCCGGTCTTTGCTTCGGGCGGCGGTCCGGGCTACATCTTGCAGCCGACCTTCGGTTATCTGATTGGGTTCATCCTGCAGGCGTGGTACTGCGGAGCGGCTTCGCGCCGGCTGGAAAAGCGCACGTTCCGGCGGCTTCTGGCCGTGAACAGCGTCGGCATGGCGATTGTCTACGTCATCGGCATCGGCTATTTCTATTTCGTGTCGAACTATGTAATTGACGCGCCGATCGCGATCTGGCCGGTGATCTTCTACTGCGGGATTCTGCAAATCGTGCCGGACTTCCTGCTCTGCGTGGCGGCGGCGGGACTGGCGATTCGGCTGGAACACGCAGGCGTCTGGGTCGAGGAACATAAAGAAGCGTTGATTTGAAAAAAGGAAGGACAGAAGCATGGGAAAAGCACTTTTCATCACCGGCACCGGAACGGATGTCGGCAAAACGTATGTGACGGCGCTGATCGTAAAATGTCTCAGGGACGCGGGGCTTGACGCCGGATACTACAAGGCGGCCATCAGCGGCGCCGAGAAGGACGAAGAAGACGGGACGCTCCATGCGGGGGACGCGCTTTATGTCAAGGAAATAGCGGAGCTGTCCGAGACGCAGGAAGAACTCGTCTCCTACGTTTACGAGGCGGCGGTATCGCCGCACCTCGCCGCGCAGCTTGACAACAAGCCGATTGATTTCGACGTGGTGGAAAAAGATTTCCGCCGGGCTCTCTCACAGCATGAATATATCACGATGGAGGGCAGCGGCGGCATTATCTGCCCCCTGCGGTGGGACAAGGAACAGCATGTGATCCTGGACGACCTCGTGCTGCGGCTCGGGCTCGGCGCATTGATTGTCGCGGACGCGGGGCTCGGCACGATCAACGCGGCGGTGCTGACCGTCGAGCATCTGCGGGCGCGCAATATTCCCGTCCGCGGCATCATCCTGAACCGTTTCCACGACGGCGACATCATGGAGGAGGACAATCTCGACATGGTCGAAGCCCTGACCGGCGTCAAGGTCGTGGCAACGGTGAAGAGCGGCGACGAAACGCTGGACATGGACGCAGAGGAATTGGCAAAACTGTATCAATAAAAAAGGAGTGGAGATACTGCAGGAAATATCTCCACTCTAAATTTTTGGGGGGAATATGAAATGAAAGAAAACAACGGAACGCTTGCGCAGGACACTTGGGAGGCGCGCGATCTCGCGCATATCTGGCACCCGACGTCCCAGATGAAGGACTACGAGGAGCTGCCGCCCATCGTCGTCGAGCGCGGCAAAGGGCCGTGGCTTTACGACATCCACGGAAAGAAATATCTCGACATCATCAGCTCCTGGTGGTGCAACCTCCTTGGGCATGCCAACCCGGAGATCAACGCCGCCGTCAAGGAGCAGATCGACAAGCTGGAGCAGGTCATCTTCTCGAACTTTTCCCATGAGCCGGCCATCCGGCTGGCCGAGGAGCTTTCGCGCATCGTGCCGAAAGGCCTGACGAAATTCCATTTCAACGACAACGGCTCCGCCTCCATCGAAGTCGCGCTGAAGCTCGCTTTCCAGTACCATTACCAAACCGGTCATCCCGAACGCCAAAAATTCATGTGCCTGTCCGAAGGCTACCACGGCGAGACCATCGGCGCGCTGTCCGTCGGCAGCATCGACCTTTACGCGAAATTGTACAAGCCGATGATGATGGACACCATCCATATAGAGGCGCCGGACTGCTACCGCTGCCCCTACGGGAAATGCCGCGACTGCTGCCAGTGCGAATGTTTCGAGCACGCGGAGAAAGCCTTCGAAGCCCACGCGAAGGAAACCGCGGCAATCATCCTCGAGCCGCTGCTCCAAGGCAGCGCGGGCATGCGCGTCTACCCGCCGCTGTATCTCCAAAAGATGCGGAAGCTCTGCGACGAGACGGGCGTCCTGTTCATCGCCGACGAGATTGCCACGGGCTTCGGGCGCACGGGCCGGATGTTCGCCTGCGACCACGCGGGCGTTTCGCCGGACTTGATGACGATTTCCAAAGGACTGACCGGCGGCTATCTGCCGATGGCCATCACCTGCGTCACCGACCAGATTTACGACGCATTCTACGACGATTACAACACGGGAAAAGCCTTCGTCCACGGCCACACTTACTCCGGCAACCCGCTGGCCTGCGCTGCGGGGCTGGCCGTCCAGCACATCCTGCGGACACAGCCGATTTTCGAGAACGCCTCCGTCAACGCGAAATGGCTGACGAAGCGCATGGAGGACGAGCTCCTTTCCCATCCGAATGTCGGCGAGGTCCGCCATATCGGGCTGATCCACGCCTTCGAGCTGGTGGCGGACAAAAAGACGAAAACGCCCCTCGACCCGAAAAAACGCACCGGCTACCAGGTGTATCGCAAAGCGCTGGAACGCGGCCTGCTGCTGCGCCCTCTCGGAGACGTGCTGTATTTCAATCCGCCGCTGAACATCACGCAGGCGGAGCTGGACACGGCGGTAACGCTGGCGAAAGAGGCATTGCTCGACGTGCTCCCGAAATAAAACTGAATACCCTCTTTAAGAATATCGGCCTGCATTTCTTGAAAAGTAGGCCGATATTCTATGTATAAAATCATAAATACATGGAAAAAATCAATCCAAGAAGGTGCAATCGTGGGGCGGTTGTGGTAAAATAGCGGTGAATATATAACGGATTTGGGGAAGCGTGCTCGACGCCTCCGAAACTAATACTTATCTCAGACCAAAATTTTAAATAAAAAATTTTGACCTGAGATACGCCTGCTTTGCAGGCTACAGCCGAGCCTTCAGCTCGTCTGACGTCTCATGCACTCTCTGTAAAGATTTAAAAATCTTAACAGAGAGTAGTATAAACGGATTGGGTGATGACGATGATGAACGACAACATGCAAAGACCGGTAATGCTGATCGTAGACGACGTGGAGATCAATCGCGTAATATTGGCGCAGTTCTTCAAGGACGATTTCGACATCTGCGAAGCGAGCAACGGCGAGGAGGCTCTTATTTTTGTGACGGATCATCCGGTCAGCGTCATACTTCTCGATCTCGTAATGCCGATCATGGACGGCTTCGACCTGCTGGCGCGGCTGAAACGCGACGACAGATTCCGCGACATCCCGGTCATCGCGACGACGGCGCGCACCGAGAACGACAGCGAGGTCCGCGCGATGGAGCTCGGCGCGGCGGACTTCATCACGAAGCCGTACAATCCGACGGTCGTCCGCAGCCGCGTCCACAATGTCCTGTCGCGCCTCGAGAACGAGTGGCGCAAGCTGGAGCAGACCGCGCAATCGCAGGAGATTATCGATATGCGCCGCCGCATCGAGCTGGACGCGCTGACGGGGCTTTACGACCGCGACAATTTCTGCCGCAAGGCTGCGGCCTTCATGCAGATGGACGCGGCGCAAAAATATGTGCTTGTATTCCTCGACATCAATTATTTCAAAGTCGTCAACGACCTGTTCAGCGTAGAAACGGGCAACCTGCTTCTGCGCTCGTCGGCGGCCTTCCTGCAAAGCGTCGCCAGCGGCGTCGGCATCGCCGGACGTCTGGAGGCCGACCATTTCGCGCTGTGCTTGCCGCAGAGCGCGCTGAACATCGAAGCGATCATCGCGGGACTCGACGGCGTCGTGCAGTCGCTGAACATCCCGCAGAACATCCGCTTCTACGCGGGCATCTATCCGGTCTCCAACGTATTCCTCGCCGTATCGCAGATGTGCGACCGCGCCCATACCGCGCTGAACACCGCGAAGGGGCGCTACACCCAGCGCTTCGCATGGTACGACGAAAAGATGCGCGAGGACGAGGTCGAAGAGCACCTGATTCTCCGCGATATGGCCGGAGCACTGGCCGACGGACAGTTCTCGATCCACATCCAGCCGATTTTCGACATCGAGACGGGCGAAGATTACACCGGCGAGGTACTGGTGCGCTGGTACCACCCGCTGAAAGAGTTCATCCCGCCGGCGCGTTTCATCCCGATTTTCGAGAAAAACGGCTTCGTAGCGCGGATCGACCGCTTCGTCTGGGAAGAATCCTGCAAGATGCTCGCCTATGAAAAAGAGACATTCGGGCGCGTGATTCCTGTTTCCGTCAACCTGTCGCGGCTGAATTTCTACGACGAACATCTCGTGGAATATATACTCGGGCTGATCAAGAAGTACGATCTCGAGCCGTGGATGCTGAAGCTGGAAATCACCGAGAGCGCGTACACGGACAATATGCACCTCTTGATCGACACAGTGGCGCGGTTCCAGAAAGAAGGCTTCAAAATCCTGATGGACGATTTCGGCAGCGGCTATTCGTCGCTGAATATGCTGCGCAATATGCCCGTCGACATCCTGAAGCTCGATATGCGCTTCCTCGAGGACATCCAGCACGACAAGCGGGCCCAGGCCATCGTTCGGAATGTGGTGAACCTGGCCAGGGACATCGACATGGAAGTCGTCATCGAAGGCGTCGAGACAAAGGAACAGCTCGACTTCCTGCGGAGCATCGGCTGCAAGAACATCCAGGGCTTCCTGCTGTCCTACCCGATGCCGAAGGAAAAATACCTGGACCGCTTCGTGCATAAGCCGGAGCCGCTGAAGGTATGACACACAAAAAGCGCTGCAGAAAAAATTTTTAAGTAAAAATTTTTTACTATAAAATTTTTATGGTCAAAAACAGACAACTAAAAATTCCATACCAGACAAGGGTTTCAGGACTTAACAAAAAAATTCCCGATTACAAAATTGGGCTGTCGCCGGAAAATGCTCCCGACGACAGCCCAATTTTTGATTTCTACAACCGTATATCCTTCGGCTCCGCGATTTCTCTCCAGCCGTTCTCGCAGGCTTTTTTGTACCATTCGCTGGCCCGCGCCACGTCGCTGGAGGAGAAGTAATGGTTGATGTTGCGGTAGAGAATGCAGGTTTAGCAACCACCTATCATCGCCACAAATATGCGCGTCCTTTCCAGACCGGAAGGACGTTTTCCTTTTTCGGCTCCTCGCCAGTGGCGGTACCGCGCTCGAAGCCATGTTTTCTTACGATGTAATAGAGGGCGCGGAGGGTGCAGGGGAGCCTCAGCGCGTCGTGAATGTCCTGCAGGCTCGCTTTCGGGTTATTGGCAAGGGCTTCTTTGAGAGACAGAAGCTGCATAGCCGTCAGCTTCGACTTCCGCCCGCAGCGTTTGAACGCGAGATCCACGGAGCCGGTTTTCTCAAAGCGCTGCACGAGACGGTAGACGGTCCAGCGGGACACGCCGTATTCGCGGGCCAACGCAGTTGTACCCGCACCGTTCTTGCTTGCCTCGATGATACGAAGGCGGTCTTCTTTGCTCAAGCGTTTGCCACGCGGCATGATGTGTTTCCTCCTATGATAAAAGTTCATTCTCTTGACATCTAATGCTTGACGTAGTACTATGCAAATGTAGCAATGGAACAGAAATCCCGTTATAAGAAGGAGCAACCGCATGGGCAACAGCATGAAAGACAAGGATTTATTGAAGCTCCTTTTGAAAAACGGTTGGATGGAAATCAACGTGAAAGGCATTCACCACAAAGTCAAAAAAGGGAATCAAACATTAACGATCCCCGTTCATGGCAAAGACATGGATAAGGGGCTGCTGCAAGCAATCTTGAAGCAAGCAGGGCTGAAATGAAAGGATGTGACGAGATGTACTGCACATATCCCGCAATCGTCCATAAAGGGAGCGACGGCGGCTTTTGGGCTGAATTTGTGGACTTCAACGCGTTCTCGCAAGGCATGACACTGGACGAGCTGATGGGAAACGCAGCAGAAGCCATGGCCTGCCACATCGAGGACGAGCTGCAAAACGGAGCTGCTTTGCCCACGCCGACCGACATCAGCCAAATTCAAGCCAACGGCGGCGACTTCGCCACCCTCGTCCGCGCCTATGTCGATGCGCCCGAAGTCAAGCACAAAATTCCGGCGCAAATGGCTCTTGCCATG
>JAGAZS010000072.1 GCA_017939945.1 Schwartzia sp. (in: firmicutes) | reverse complement strand
TGGATGAGCTGATTCAAATGGTCTCCCATATCTTTATTGAAGCGCTCTTTGTTTTTCTCTTCCGTGATATCCAGAATAGAGCCCGCTACCACGATAGGCGTTCCGTCGCTTTCACGCACGGTTTCGCCTACCGCTTTGAACCAGCGATATTCCCCGTTTTTATGCAGCAGTCGGTATTCGAGATTAAAGGGGGTATTCCCGCTGTAATCGCTTACATGGGCGGCAAAGGCGTTCAACGCTTTTTGCTTGTCCTCCGGATGCAGTTTATCGCTCCAGGAATTCAGCGTGTTGGGGAAATCCGATTCATCCCTGTATCCCAGGAGTTTTCTGAACTGCTGGGACCACCAAAACGGATTATTCGGGTTGGAGGGATCTTTGCCGACAACATTCATGCTCCAAGAGCCTTCGGATAGGGTCATATCAATGGCCGTATGCCGTTCCCGCTCAATCTTTAATTGGATTTCCTTTTCCCTTTGGTCTGTAATATTCACGAAAATTCCCCAAAATATCTCCGGAAGCCCGGAGGCGGTTCTTTTCAGATCCCCCGCCGCGCGGAACCAGCGGTACTCACCGGAAGCCGTCTGCAGCCGGTAATTTACATCGTATTTTGTTTGGTTGGTTCTGTCTGCAATCGTGTCTCCGAAGGCAGCCAAGGTTGCATCCTTATCTTCGGGGTGCAGTCGATCTGTCTAGGCGTTCAACGTATCGGGGAAATCCGAAGTCCCGTGGAAGCCCGTCATACGGCGAAAATCATCGCTCCATACGACCCTTTCAATTTCGCCTTTTGCGTCAAAGTACATGGTCCACAGGCCGGAATGGATGATTTGGTTTACAAGACTGAGCTTGTATTTTTCTTGCTCCGCCGCATCCAAAGCCCCTTGGATTCTTTTGTTGATTCCGTCGACCAAATCCGAGACTCCGGGCTCCTGCGGAATGTCCCGCTTGGAAATCAGCAGGCTGTCGGCTAGGTGTTCACTGTCTGCCTGGAAATTTTTAATAATATCCTGCAGGCCATCAAACCCGTCTACAGATTTCGCTTCGCATTTTCCAAATAACACAGTATCACCTCATCGCTTTCTTAACTTACCAATATGATTCTTAACTTATTTTATAAGAATTCGACATATAAGACGAAATTCCTACTTCCGCATATCATTTTTTATATTAAATTTCTCAACCCCGAACCCTGCAAAATGGGGAGTGTACCCGTTGCTCGAATATCTTCGCTTGTTGATTTCGCTTGCGAGCTACAGCAGCCGTATCGGTCTTTTCGAGCGCGGTAAATTGGCGGACAAGGAAATGAAGCGCAACGTCGAGCGATCACTGAAAGAGCGGCAAAGGAACTGAATAGATGAAACAGGACTGTCTTCGTGCCTCAGTGTTGTTTTTTGTTCTATTCATAATAAAACAGGGATGGGGCAAGAAGTTTTCTTCCTGCACCATCCCTGTTTTGTCTGTTAAAAAAGGTCTTTGTGGAATCCTTGATTTAACAAAGATATTACTGCTTCATTTCCCTTCACATATTTATATGTGGATTATTATTTGATGAACACAACCGCACAGTTGTCGAGAAAATGGGTATAGCCGTTTTCCTCGAGGATAATCTTTGCGTCGGCAACGTTGACGACCGGGTTGAAGTAGTGGTCTACGCCTACGGCTCTGACAATGAGGGGATTCGAGCCGGCGCGGCTGACGTTTCCGCTGAAGCTGCTTGCGTAACCGGCCATGCCGTTCTTGATCACCTTTTTGGAATCAAGGTTCTTATAGCCGTAAATTTTTTCGCCCGCCGTGGTCTTGATGACCGGGGACATTGCTGAACGGAGGCCGAGACCCGTGCAATCAATGATGATGCCGGTGTAGGTACCGCTCTGGCGGTTTGTGATGGTCGAGGTGGTGGGGATGGTTGTCGCTTCCGGCTGGGTCGGCGTGTATTGCGGTTCGTCCGGCTCCGGCAGGATTGTCGTCGGGAAAGATTCGCGGTGCGTCGTATGTGGCAGCACGGCCGAAGCTAGAGAATTACTCACGCCGTAAAGCGGGAGCGCCATGACGACATGACATGCGCCGTCCTCGTAAGACTCGGAAATGACCTTTGCGCCTTTCAGCAAAGCGGAAACATGAGTCCTTATGGTGTCGTTGGAAACCTGCAAGTTCTGTACGGTGGTTTCGGAGTCGACCTGCACGCCGGCAATTTGCTCGGCAAGATTCCGCTGGGCGTCGGAGATGGCTGCACGCCGTGCCATGAGTCGTGCTTGTGCTCCGCTGATTGCGTAATCGGGGGGAAGTCCGAAGCCGTCCGCTTCGACACGGTTCAGCTCAAAGTCGGCGCCCGCCGCCATGGCGACGCTGCACAGCAACAGCAGAAATGCCGTCGTCAAACCTAAAATCTTTCGTTTCATTTCTTTCTCCTCCTTATTATACGCCGGTGGCGTTTATAACATCGTTATATGCGGATGTATTCGGACGTCATTTCTTTGATTGCGATTCCCTCGCGTTCCAACGCCTGCGCCAGGTCATAGGCCGTGCCGGTGTAATCTACATCAATCTGCATGACGCCCGCCTGCTTTGTCCGCGTATAGACGCCGGACACGCCGGGAATACCGCTGATGAAAGCGTAAGCGTCGCTCATGGAGCCGAGCCTGTTGTTGGTGACTAGGATCGTCACATGTTGTTCGGGATTTGCCGCTTTTTGAATGGCCGATTTCGACAGCTCCTTGACGATGGGCGCCGTTGCTTTTTTTAGCGCTTCCTGCATTGCTTTTGCGCCGAGATTGAAGGATTGTCCGTCCGCAGAACCGGCGTATATGATTTCTCCGGTATTGGCGTTCAGCATCCGCACCGAGATATTCAAGACGACGTTGTTCAGTGATCCGACGAAGGGATAGTCCTCGATCAGCGGAATGCCGTTGTTGTTCATATCAATATATCCGGTGACGAGATAGTCTACATTGAAATGGCTATTCAGGGCTTCCAAGCCATATTCGCCGTCAAAAACAGCGTTGGTGATCCGGTATTTGACCGAGGCGTCGATTTGTGCCAGGTCTACGATGCGGGAAAATCCGTTTTTCTGCAGCCCGGTGATGATGGCGTTTTCGACGGAAGGGTATTCGTCGCCGTTTTGATCCACGATGATGACGCCGATGCGCGGGTCCTGCATATTGGCGCGTATTACGGCTTTTTTCTGCATATACGACATCAGGTCGGTGTTCAAAAGCTCCTCGCGGACGTCGGCGCGGATTGTGATTTCGTAATATCCGGCCTTGTATTCTGACCGCAATACTTCGTAGCCCGCTATATAGCCCTCGGAGTGGGTATAAATTCGATCATGGATTACGCGGTAGTTTTCCACATAAGTCCGGCTGTCGACGAGTACGCCGACTTTTTGCTCTATGGCTTCACGCATGGCCGCGTGCAGTGCGTCGCGTTCCGTTGTTCCCTGGCCTGTGGCGGTCACGGGGGAAGCCAACGCCGTTGCCGTCCACATAAGGCACAGGGCGAACGCCGCCAGCCATATCCCGATTTTTTTCATATACTTCCCTCCTAAGTGGTTTCCGTCATATTTATTTTCGCTGTAAATGCTTAAAACCCTTTTGGAAAAAAATGAAACGAATATTAAAATTTATGCAATTGATTTTTGACGGCTCCGAAGGCTTGCATTCTGTGGAATAAAGCTGTATACTATTTTTTATAAACTTTGAGAGGGGTTATTTTTTGTGTAAGGGTAAGCCCGTCAGGGCGTTTTTCGGCGGTTATCGTGTGTGAAACACTGATAGCCGCTGTTTTTGTTAGGGCTGGATATTGTATACAGGATAGGAGAGGATGAATCGTATGGGCGAGTATGGCGGCTTGGGGCTTTTCTTCTTGGTGGCGCTGATTTTTCCGGTTTCGGCGTTGATTCCGGCGTTTCTTTTGCAGCCGAGGCAGCCGACGAAGGAGAAGCGGATCCCCTATGAGTGCGGTGTTGATACGGAAGGCAAGACGTATGTGCAATACCGCGTCGGGTATTTCCTATACGCTTTGGTGTTCATCGTGTTTGATATCGAGACGGTATTTCTCTATCCGTGGGCGGTACGGTTCGGTTATCTCGGACTGTACGCGCTGGTCGAGATGTTCATCTTTGTCGGTATATTGGCTGTCGGGCTTGGATATGCTTGGAAGAAAGGGGCATTGTCGTGGATGTAATCGATATTGTACCTCCGATACTGAAAAATAACGTGATTGTCGTGAAGGTGGACCAGCTTTTCAAATGGGCGCACGCCAATTCCATTTGGCCGCTGTCTTCCGGGCTTGCCTGCTGCGCGATTGAGATGATGAGCTGTGCGGCTGCACGGTTTGACCTTTCGCGGTTCGGGTACGAGGTGTTCCGTCCGTGCCCGCGGCAGGCCGATCTTTTGATTGTGGCGGGAACATTGACTTGGAAGATGACGCCTCCCTTGATTCGTCTTTATGAGGAAATGCCGGAGCCGAAGTATGTGATTGCGATGGGAAGCTGCGCCATCGGCGGCGGTCCGTTCGCCGATTCGTATTCGGTGGTGCCGGGGATTCATGAAGTGCTGCCGGTGGACGTCTATATTCCCGGCTGCCCGCCGCGACCGGAGGCATTGATTGACGGCATGCTGAAGCTCCGCGAGAAGATCATGCACCCGGAGCGTGTGGAAGAGGAACGGAAGGCGAGGTTGATGGAGGCATGAAGGCTTATATCGACGCGTCGCTTTTGGCGATTTTGAAGGAAAAATTTCCGTCGGCGGAATATGATAGCGAGGCGACGCAGCCTGCGGTTTATGTACCCGCGGCGGAGATCGTCGCGGTTCTTTCGTTTTTGCGGGACGACGAGCGGTTCGCGTTCGCTCGTCTTGAAAACCTGACGTCGGTGGACTATAAGACGTATTTCGAGATGGTTTACCATCTTTTCAACTGGAACACGGGCACGTGGATCACGGTCAAGGTGAAGCTCGACCATGAACAGCCGACAGTGCCGTCTGTGACTAGCGTTTTTCCCGGCATCGAATTCGAGGAGCGAGAGGTCTTTGATTTGATGGGGATTGGTTTTACCGGTCATCCTGACCTCCGGCGGATT
>JAGAZS010000071.1 GCA_017939945.1 Schwartzia sp. (in: firmicutes) | reverse complement strand
GACCGCGCCCGTCACATCCTGCGGGCGAAGCCGTGTAAACTCCGTAATATCATAGACGCGCACATTATTTCCAAAGGCCGCCGTCAGCGCCTCACGGTTCGGGTGGCGCACGTCGTTCAGCGTTTTCAGCGTCTGCTGCCGGATCGTGTCCGTCGGCACGAGCCAAAGCACGAAGGGATATTCCCGCTCCAAAAAGTTTTCCGCCGCCAGCTTCACGGCATACGAGCCTAAGAGTGTCTTTCCGCCGCCCGTCGGAAGCCTCAGGCAGACATAGGGCACATCTTCCAGACCGGAAAGCGGCGCATAATTTCTTTCATAGCCCTTGGCCTCCTGCTGTTTCTCAAAGGCCGCCCCGCTCCCAATCACCTTCGCCTCGGTCAAAAACGCGGCTAACTTACGAAGCGTCTGCTTTTGATAATTCTTAAGCTCCATGATGATTCTCCAAGTAGCGGCTGCAAAATTCTTTCGGCGTAATGGCAGGAATTGTGCTGGAGGTAAAGTGTCTGCCATTTCTCGTGATGATGTAAGCTGCACCCCAAGCTTCGGCACACTCCGCCTGCAGGCAGTCCTCAAAGTCGGAAAAAGCTTCGTTTCTCAGCGCGAAAATCAATTTTCCTTTATCAACGGATTCTACATCCATGATTTGGCAAATATCCAACAATATTTTTCTGCGCTCCTCGGAGGAATAATCCTTTCGCAGGATATAAAACAAATCAGCCACACTTTGCGCGGAAATTCCGCCTTGCACGATCCTGTCGCGACAGGCAGTCAGCACAGTCAGGGCGGGAGCGTAAAAGTCTCCTCTTTGTTGCAAAACATCTAAAAACACGTTCGTATCAATCAATATCCGCATGTCCAAAACGCTCCTCACGGGATTCCGCCAATTCCTGTTTCTCATCTCGGATTGGCGCCGGTCTGCAGAAAGACATCAAATCGTCAAACGCCGCCCGATTTTGATCAATTCTTTTTTTCTCTTCTTCCTGCTTTCTGCGATATTCGCTCATATACAGGATTGTTGCCCGAATCCCGTCATCAGGCAGGGCGTCCATCATACGAACCGCTTCTTCTCTTAATGCCATATTCATAACTTTCTCTCCTTCCTACTTCTTCACTGCCGAAGGCGTCTGCCGAAACGTGATTTTCAGTTCTTTCAATCCCTCGTCCTGTATGCGGCAGCTTTCGCCGAAGATGATTTTCGGCCCGTCGTATGGCGGGAGCAACCGCAGCACCTTTCGGGTCAGCACGTTGCCGCCCTGCGGGCGCTTGTCGCCGAGCACGCCGTTATACAAGAGGTAATAGGCGACGCCCTGATGCACGCCTAAAAGTGAATTTTCGCCGACGTGACCGTATATCGGACGCGCTTCGCTGACTTCGCCCGTCGCCGCTTTTTCATCTTCACCGCCGACGTATGCCGTGTCCGTCTCCGCGTGCCAGATATGCGCGGCCAGCGCGGAAAAGGGCGCGCCTTTTTGCAGGCTGCCGTCCTCGTCGAAAAGCGCTTCGCCGAGACGATAAAAGACGAACCCGCCGCCGCCCGTCCAGTTTTCTTCCTTCGATATGCCGCCCGCCTCGCCGTCGATGACCTTTTTCATGCGCGGGACGACATGGGTGACAGCGTGCTCGCCAATCTCCACGCCGATATACCGCCGCCCCATCTTCTGCGCGACAGCCGCCGTCGTGCCGGAGCCGAGGAACGAATCCAGCACGAGATCGCCGGGGTTCGTGGCAAGGGCAATCACGCGCCGCAAAAGCCGCTCCGGCTTCGGCGTGGCAAAAGGCGCTTTCCCCTCGAAAAGTTTCAGGATTTCTTTCTTCGCCTCGTCGGTGTGGCCGACTTCCGCGTAAGGCCAAAAATTGGTGGGCAATTTGCCGCCGACGCTATCAAGATAAATTTTACGTCCAATGCTCCCATTTCCGTTTTTGCTGAAGTAAAAGATAGGCCATTGTCCACGCTTGTATATCACTTGCGCTTGTTTTCTTGATTCTTCCAACGAGCGAGAAAGCACAATCCCCATCACGCCGGGGCGCACTTCCTCCGGCGACACGCCGCAAATTTCCGCCCGTTTCGTCTCATCGTGCAAATCCTTCAATTCGTATTCGCACCAGCCGCGCATAATTTCAAGCATTTCATTTTGCCCAAAAGTCCAACAGCGCCCTGCCGGTGGATAAATCATTTCACCTGTCATGGGTTGTTGAATCGCATAAACCATACCTTGATGAGTTAAAGCACCGGGCGCACTGGCATCTGCACTTTTCCAAGTAATCGTATCATTATCAGGATTTTTATATTTCTTGTTCATTTCCGCCGTGCGCGGCAGCTTGTTCGGCTGCCAGTCCGGCTTGCGGCTGTAAACAAGGATATGCTCGACCTCGTTCACGATGCCTTTGGAATCATGCCGTGCCGAATAATTCCGTTGCCATGAAATATTCGACACGAAACAATCCAATCCAAAAATCTCGTCGCAAATGAGTTTCAGAGAAGCGTACTCTCGATCATCAATGGAAATCCAAATACTCCCGTCCTCAGCCAAAAACTCCCGCAAAAGCTCCAATCGCGGGTACATCAAGGAAAGCCAAGTCGAATGCTCCACGCTGTCGTCATAATGCTCAAAAGCGGAATGGGTATTGTAGGGCGGATCGATATACACGCACCGCACCCGCCCCGCGTAATAGGGCAAAAGCGACTTCAAAGCGTCGAGGTTGTCCCCCTGCACGATGGCGTTCCCGGCGGAAAGGTCGCCATAGGAAAGGGACTCGTCCGAGAGAAGCAGCCGATAAGCCGCCCCCTTCGCCGCCGCCACAGCCTCCGCTTTCCCCGCCCAGTCGAG
>JAGAZS010000070.1 GCA_017939945.1 Schwartzia sp. (in: firmicutes) | reverse complement strand
CTGCCGGAGATGGACGGGCTGACAATTTGCCAGAACGTACGCAAGCTGTCGGACATTCCGATCATCATGCTGACGGCGTAGGACGATCTCGGGGACAAGGTGCAGGGCCTCGACATCGGCGCCAACGATTATATGACGAAACCCTTTGCCATCGAGGAGCTGCTGGCCCGAATCCGCGCGGTGCTGCGCGCCCACAAACCGGCGGAGCCCGCCGCGGACGGAGAAATCCTCGTAACGCGGGACCTCGTGATGTATCCGGAGCGGTACGAGGTCAAAGTCAAGGGCGAGCCGGTGGAACTGACGAAAAAGGAATACCAGCTTCTCGAATATCTTTTGCGGAACAAGCGCACGGTGCTGTCCCGCGACCAGATCCTTTCGACGGTCTGGGGGTACGACTATATCGGCGACACGAATGTGGTGGACGTCTATATCCGCTACCTGCGCGCGAAAATCGACGAGCGCTTCGGCGAGAAATATATCCACACCATGCGGGGCGTAGGCTATGTCATTAAAGATTGATCGCCTCCGCGTCTCGACGAAGCTGATGCTGGTCAACGCGGCAATCCTGATCAGCATCCTGCTGTTGACAAGCCTTCTGACCGTTGCGGGACTCTATTTTTCCGTCTACCATCAGGCGGAAATGGAACTGCAGCGCTGTATCACCGAGGTTCGCCGCTCCATGGCGCACTCGGAAACGATGCGGGACGAGGAACTGCCGGAACCGATGCCTCCGGAGGCGAGGGAATGGGTGCTGCGGCAAAATCCCAACTGGGTGCCGCCTCCCCCGTTTCTGCGGCTTTTGTACCGCGAGGGCGTGCTGACGCCCGGTGTGGTGCTTCGCGTCGTGACCGCCGACGGGCGGAAGATTTTCGACAGCGCTTTGCACTATCCGACCATCGAGGAGGTCGCGTCCCACACGATTCCCGATCCGCCGTTCTGGGCAAACGAGGAAATGCAGGTTTCGCGCTTCGACAATTTTTATATGTACTATGAGCCGCTGACGCTGACCTGGCGCGGGGAGGAATACCAGCTTCACTTCATCCGCATGATTACGGCGGAGCGCGACTTCCTGCGCTCGCTGGGGCACGGGTTGATCCTGACGAATCTCCTCGGCGTCGCCATCGCCCTTCTCGCCTGCTACTATGTCAGCCGCCGGGCATTGGCGCCGATCCGCGCGATTACCGAAGCGGCGCGCGCCATCGAGGTTTCCGATTTGAGCCGCCGCGTCGAAATGCCGCCCGCGAAGGACGAGCTTTCGGAGTTGGTGCAGACGATCAACCACATGCTCGACCGTCTCGAGTCGGGCTTCGAGCAGCAGCGGCAGTTCGTTTCGGACGCGTCCCACGAGCTTCGCACGCCGGTCACGGTCATGCTCGGTTATTCGGATATGTTGAGCCGCTGGGGCCGGGAAGACGCGGAAACGCTGGACGAAGGCATTTCCGCCATCCGTACCGAAGCGGAAAATATGAAGGCGCTGATCGAGCGTCTGCTGTTCCTCGCCCGCGCCGACCAAAAACGGCAAGTGCTGAAAAAGGAACCGATTGATTTTCAGCAGCTTCTCGCGGACGTGGCGAAAAAGGCAGACCTTGTCAAAGGCGACCACGCGCTGGTCCTCGAAGCCAACGAAAAAGGGACGATTTTCGCCGATCCGGTGATCATGCGGCAAATGCTCCGCATTTTCATCGAGAACGCGTTCAAGTACACGCCCGCGGGAGGAACGATCACGCTTTCCTCGCGGCGCGACGGAAACGCGCTTCGCGTCGAGGTGCGCGACACCGGCATAGGCATCGCCCCCGAACATCAGGAAAAGGTATTCGACCGATTCTACCGCGTGGACAGCTCCCGCACGAAAATCGGGGAAAAGGAAGGCATGGGCGGCACCGGATTAGGGCTCTCGATTGCCCGCTGGATTGCCGAAACCCACGACATCGGGATCACGCTGGAAAGCGAGCTCGGCAAGGGCACGACGATACGGTTGGCGATCCCCTTGTTTTCATCCCCATCTCCCGCCGCAGTTTCATGAGCTGCGGAAACGCACGCAAAAAGGACGGACATTGAAGGAACCATACGCCTCAATGCCCGTCCTTTTATTTGTCGTTATGATGTGATATCAAGCGGTCTGCGGTTTACTCCAGAAAGTTGATTTCAGATAAAGCAGAAGGAAAATCACGGCAAACACCACGCCGGCAGGGTAGCTCACGCTTACGGGGAGCTTCAGCCCTTCCCCGGCTTGAAGGATATAGGTGGTAGTGACTACCGACATGAATGTGGCCGGGATAGCCGCGACGAGCGAGACCATTTTGTTGTCCATCTTTCGATAGAGATACACGGCGCCCGTCCAGAGCACGATCATGGCAAGCGTCTGGTTTGTCCATGAGAAATAACGCCATACGATGTTGAAATTGATCTGCGAAAGCGCGCCGCCGACAGCGAGAAGGGGAATCGCGAACGCAAGCCGTTTGTTCCATTCTTTCTGCTGTACCCCGAACCAGTCCGACAGCGTCAGCCGCGCGGAACGAAAAGCCGTATCGCCGGAAGTGATCGGGCAGGCGATGACGCCCAGCATCGCAAGGGTCGCGCCGACGCCCGTTCCGAGGAATCCGACGCAGATGTCATAAACCGCTCCGCCGGGGCCGCCCTTCGCAAGCCCTGCCGCAAGGCCCGCCGTCCCGTCGTAGAAGGTAATGCCGGCCGCCGCCCAAATCAACGCGATGATTCCCTCGGCGACCATAGCGCCGTAAAATACGGGACGCCCCAGCCGCTCATCCTTCAGGCAGCGCGCCATGATCGGAGACTGCGTGGAATGAAATCCCGAGATCGCGCCGCAGGCAACGGTGATAAACATCAGCGGCCAAATAGGCATCGCCGCCCCTTTCGGGTGGAGATTTTCCAGCGCCATCTCCGGCATCACATGGCCGCCCACGCCGGTGAACATTCCCACCATGATCCCGAGAGCCATGACGATGAGGCAGACGCCGAAGAGCGGATAAAACCGCGCGATGATCGTGTCAATCGGAAGCAGCGTCGCGAGAAAATAATACGCGAGCACGATGAGGAGCCATATCTTGAAATCTATCGCCGTAAGCTTCGCGAGGAGCATCGCCGGCCCCGTCATGAACACCGTGCCGACCAGCACCAGCAGCACGACGGAAAACACGCGCATGACGGCAAGCATCGTCGACCCCATATAAATGCCGACCACTTCGGAAATGCTCTTGCCGTCCTCTCGTAGGGAAATCATGCCCGAAAGATAGTCATGGACGCCGCCCGCGAAAATCGTCCCGAGCACGATCCAGAAATAAACGCTCGGTCCCCAGAGTGCGCCGCCCAAGGCCCCGAATATCGGCCCGAGCCCGGCGATATTGAGGAGCTGGATCATAAAGACCTTCCATGTCGGCAGCGGCATATAATCCACGCCGTCATTGAGCCTGACCGCCGGAGTCGGCCTGTCCGTCGGCCCGAACACGGTATCCACGATTTTCCCGTAAACCGCGTACCCGATCACAAGAGCTGCGAGAGCAATCAAAAATGCTGTCATAAAAATCGCCTTCCTGTAGATTATTTTTCCCCGCCCGGAACTCCATGGCGGAGCCAGAAAACCGTCTGCAACTCGCCTCCCTCAAGCTGAAGTCTCGTCAACGCGAATCTATACTGCACATTTTACCACTGTTTATGTTCCATGCCAAGCGCTTTGAGGTTCTCAACGCCCGTCCTTTTTGTCTGTCGTTATGGATAAATCTATGAATCTTTATGCGCTGACTCCCCTCATTGCGGAAAGCTTTTGCCCGGACCCATTTGAAGCGTGCGGACGGGAAACGGGATCTGGATATTTTCCTCTTCGTACCGTTGCTTCAGTGCCTTGATAAATTCATGGCGAATCAGATACTGGTTACGGAAGGACGTGGTGTGCAGATTGACGTTGAAATCAATCGACGAGTCTCCGAAGGTGTGGAACCGCACGGAAGGAGCCGTCGACGCGCCGTCCGCCGTATTGAGCGCAGGGTCGAAACGAGCCAGCACGTCCCTCGCGACCTCCAGCGTTATCCGCTCCACTTTGTCGAGGTCGCTGTCATAGGCGACGCCCACCGTCACGGCAAACGCCACATCCTCGACGCTGACCCCGGTCGTTTCGCCCATATCGTAATTCGTAATGATAGACGCTGCGAGCTTATTGTTCGGCACGATGATGATGTTGTTCGTGACGGTATGGATTTTCGCGAACCGCCATGTGATGTCGGTGATCTGCCCTTCCGCGCCGCCTTCGAGGCGGATGTGGTCGCCGATACGGATCTGCTTCGTCAGGAGAATATGCAGCCCCGCAAAAATATTCTCCATGGTCTCTTTCAGGCCGAGCGCCACAGCCATGCCGCCGACGCCGAGAGCAGTCAGGAGCGGCGTGATTGACACGTCGTAAGCATCCAGCACAAGGATTCCGCCCAAAAGGTAAATCATCGCACTGACCAGATTCAAAAGCAGCGACGTCGAATGCTGGCTGCCGCTCGAGTCCATGTGCCGTTCGAGCACCTTGCATATCGTCCGCTGCAAAAACGTCGCCGCCGTCCATACAGCCACCGTGAACAGGAAACAGGAAGCAATATATTCCGCAAAGTCGGATACATCCGTAATATGTACCGCCCAGTCCAGCCCGACGAGTCCGCCCCAGAACAGCGGCAGATTCCCGATGGAACGGACCAGCACGCCGACAAACGACTCTTCCGAAAAACGACCGCTGTCGGCAGCCGCCCGCATTCGTTTTGCGACCAAATAGCCAATCAACGCGCAAATCGCGAAGGCGCCAAGGGGCAAAAGCACTTTGTCAAGCCAATAATTCCGCGGCAAAAAATCAAACGCACCCAATCCTTTCCCTCCCAAATTTTCTTTCCATATATTCGCTCTTCATTAATTTGTATATTTTATCATGTTTTGCGCACAATATAAAGGATTTTCGCCGCTTGCCGCAAGGCTGTCAATGGCGGAAATCAAAGAAAAGCAGCCGCCAGGGATTTTCTCTTTCCCTTGCGGCTGCTTCAATTTATTTTCAAAGGATCGGGCAGGAATCGAGGAAGAACTCGAACTCGTCGATGGGCATGGGCTTCGCCAGCAGGAATCCCTGGATGTTGTCGCAGCCCGCCGAGCGTAAAAACTCGAGCTGGAATCTCGTCTCGACGCCTTCCGCCACCGTGACCATGCCGAGGCTCTGGGCGATGCGGATGACTCCCAGCAGGACCGTCGCCGCCCGGGAGCTGGGCTCCAGGTCGCCGAGGAACCGCATGTCGAGTTTCAGCACGTCCAGCGGAATGTCTTTCAGCATGTGCAGCGACGAATAGCCGCTGCCGAAGTCGTCCACATGGAGCTTGAACCCCGCTTTGCGGAGCTTTTCCGAAGCGGTGATCAGCTGCTCCGGGTCGTCCATATAGGCGGTCTCGGTGATCTCCAGCCGCAGCATCGACGGCGTCAGGTCGTATTTTTGCAGCAGCGCCATCAAGTCGCTGACGAGGTCAGGCTGGAACAAGTTGATACGGGAGACGTTGACCGAGATCGGGAGCGGCGCGAGGCCGCGTTCCCGTCGGTCCGCGAGGTAACGGCAGGCCAGCTCCCACATATAATGGTCGAGATTCGTAATGAAGCGGTTATGCTCGAACAGCGAAATAAATTTGCCCGGCTCGATGATGCCTTTTTCCGGATGCTTCCAGCGGACGAGCGCCTCGGCGCTGACCGGCTTCTCGAAATTCAGGCTGTAAATCGGCTGGAGATACAGCACAAACGCGCCGGTTTCCAAAGCCTTTTGCATATCGTTCAGGATTTCCTGCTCGGCAAGTATGGCTTCGCGCATCGGCTCGTCGTAATATGCGTACCGCTTGTTGAAATCGCCCTTGACCGTGGATCGCGCCATATTCGCGCGGTCGCACATGGTCGCGATTTCCGCCTCGCGTTCGATGACGGGATAGATGCCGTTATGGATAACCAAATTGTAAGCGAGACCGAGATTGTCGGACAGGAACCGCTGCCCCTGCAGCAGCCCTTCCAGATCGAAGTCTTCCTCGCGCATGCAGAACGCGAACACGTCGGCGCCGAGCCGTCCGCAGACGCCCTTGCCGAGCACTTCACGGGCTACGGACGCGGCGAGCTGTACCAGGATGCTGTCGCCGACCTGCGTGCCGTAAACGTCATTGATAACCTTGAAGCGATCGATGTCGAAGGTGCCGAGCACGAACTTATCGTCCGGATACTCGTCAAGCAGCCGGCGCGCCGAAAGGAAGAACGTGTCGCGATTGGAAATGCCCGTCAGACGGTCCAGCCGCTCGCCGGGAAGATCCGACGCGCTGCCGCGCTCCGTCTCCAGCTCCTGTGTGTCGGCAATCAGGCAGACCAGCGAATGTTCATCGTCTTCCACCATATAATGCTCACCGAGGCAGGAAAGCGTCAATGCCTGCCGATCCTGCCGCTGCACATGCATATAAAACGCCATCGGCATTTTTTCCTCGGCGATCATGCCGACGGACATGCGGAAGCTGTCATAATGATCGCCGGGAATCGTGGTCAGGAGATCGGACCCCGCCGCCACCAGCGCGTTGTATTCCCGCGCAGTGTAGCCGCACAGCATCGCGTAAGTGGGCGAAAAGTAAAGCGTCGAGAGCGTGCCGTCCTCCCGCGCCTCAATGATGAGGATACCGCTGTCGATGGCCTGGCTGCGGGAAAAAATGAACGCGTCAAGGCTGCCGGGCGCGATGTCCGCCTCTTTGCGCGGAAGAACCAAAAGATCCTCCGCCATCTGCAAAAGCAGAGCCATCCGATACGGCTTGTAAGCGAAACGGGTTGCGCCGAGCCGCGTCGCCTTCTGGTTGACGTCGTCTTCCGACGATGCGGACAGCATGATAATCGGCAGCTCGCGGAATTTCGGCGAAAGGCGCAGACGAACCAAAAGCTCCAGTCCGTCCATACGCGGCATCAGGATGTCCATGAAGACAAGCGCCGTGTCCGGATTGCGCTGCAAAAAAGCCAACGCCTCGACGCCGTCCGCCGCCTCATAAACGTGATGGTAATCGCAAAGCGTCTGGCGAATCAGCGAGCGGCTCGTTTCGTCATCGTCCACGATCAATATCTTCTTTTCCTTGTTGTCCACGTTCCCACCTCTTCCTGCTGGGTCGTCCCCGCAGGAACGACACCAGTGACAGACTGTTCGGATTAAGAAATTCGACACCGGATGAGAAAAATCCTTCCCACGGGCGCGAAGTTTTTTCGGAATTTATTTTTCACGCTTCGCGTCCCGTTTCCTTGCTTTTTCGGGCAATATAGCCTATAATGAAGGCGAGTTCAGATTGCGGGCAAAAGCGCAACCGGGAGGGGGCTCAGGCGTGTCGAAACCATGGCTCGCAGAAAGGAAGAAGGAATATGAATAATGTAAAAGTCTCCCTCAAAATTCTTTTGCTTGTTCTGATCGCGCTCGTCGGCATGGCAGTCATCGGGTTCCGTGGATGGTCCGGGCTGTCGAAGGCGGGAAGCGACATGAACACCATGTACTCCAAAAACTTGCTGGCCGTCCAGCTTCTCGGCGACGAGATCGAGGCCATGCGCGTGATCCAAGTCCGCACCTACCAAGCCATCGCGGATCCGGTGCGCTACGCGGAGGTCAAGAAAGGCGCGGACAAGAAGGTCGCGAGCTACGAAAAGGAATGGGGCGAATACGAAAAGCTTTCGTCCTCCATGCCGGAGCTTTCCGGGCAAGTCACCCAATGCAAGGCCGCGTGGCAGAAATACCGCGCTTCCTATGAAAGCACAATGCAGGCTGCCTCGTCGGGCAACACCGCCACCGGCCTCGCCGAGTACAACCGCAGCATGAAGCAGGCGACGGTGGAGCTCCGGGACGGCCTCGCAAAACTCCTGAAGGCCACCGAGGAACACGCGGCGGCCATCAACGCCCAGAACGACGAAGACAACCATGCCGCCGTCATCTCGATGACGATCATCACCATCGTTGCCGTGGTGATCCTGCTGGGTCTCTCCTTCATGCTCATCAAGGCGATCACGGCGCCGCTGGAGGATATGATTACCCTTGCGGACAACCTCAAGAACGGCAATTTCCACCGGACGGGCGAGCGCACCACCCGGGGCGACGAGTTTGGCGATGCCCAGCGCGCCATGTATGATATGCGCGCCTCGCTGAACAAATTCATGAAAGACGTTGCCAGCTCCGCAGGGCAGATCGCGGCGGCGGCGGAAGAGCTCACCGCGAACTCGTCCCAGACGGCGAAGGCGGCGCTCCAAGTCGCGGAGAACGTCACCGAGGCTTCCTCGCAGGTCGCGGTCCAGCAGGAAGCCGTGGACAGCGGCAAGGAGCGCATCGACACGATTTCGTCCGCCGTGGACGGCATGCGCATCGAAGCGCAAAAAGTTGCGGAAAACTCCAATTCGGCAGCCCAGGAAGCGGCCAGCGGCAGCGGCGAAGTCGCGTCCTCCGTCGAGCAGATCAAGAACGTCGAGCACACCGTGCAGCAGACAGCCGAGCTGGTGGACAAGCTGGGCGAGCGCTCGAAGGAAATCGGCATGATTGTCGACACGATCTCAGGCATCGCGGGACAGACGAACCTCTTGGCGTTGAACGCCGCCATCGAGGCGGCCCGCGCAGGCGAGCACGGCCGCGGATTCGCGGTCGTCGCCGAGGAAGTCCGGAAGCTGGCCGAGCAGTCCCAGACGGCGGCCCAGCAGATTGCCGACTTGATCGGCGCAATCCAGACCGACACGGGCAGCGCGGTGGCCGCCATGCAGGCAGGGCGCACGGCGGTGGTCGAAGGCGCCCAGTCCGTCGAAGAACTGCGGACAGTATTTGACAACATCCAGCACCTCATCGAGCAGGTCTCGGCAAAGGTGCAGGCCATGTCGGCGTCGGTGACCGGCGTCGCGAGGGAAGCCGAAGGCGTTGCCAATGAGATGCAGAACATCGACAACGGCGCGAAGCGCGTCGCCGACGAAATGCAGTCCGTCTCGGCGGCGGCGGAAGAACAGTCCGCTTCCTCCGACGAAATCTCGGCGGCCAGCAACGCGCTGGCGAAGCTGGCGACGGAAATGCAGAACGATTTGAAGAAGTTCCAGTTCTAAAACCCGGAGCATGACAAAAATCCCGAAGCTGTTGCAAATCAACGGCTTCGGGATTTTTTTGCGATTTTTATTCGTTTCTCTTATTTCACATAATGGATCCGTTTCGCGTCGTAGCGGTCCTCCTGCGGTCTGCGCTTTGCCGGATATCCGAAGGCCACGATCGTGAACGCCTCAAGATTTTCCGGCATATTCACGGCTTTTGCCACCTTCGCCATCTGCGCCTCATGGGGCGCGGTACCGATCATTACGCCGCCCAGACCCAGCGCTTCCAGCTCCAGCAGGATGTTTTCCGTGGCGATGGCGCAGTCGATTTGGGCGAACTCCGGCACGTTAAGCCCTTCCTTCCGATAGGCGACGACAATCGCCGCCGCCGCGTTCCTGACCGGACCGGCATAAGGCGTGGCGCTGCCGAGTTCCTGCAGCACGTCTTTGTTCGTGACGACGAAGAACTCCCAGGGCTGCTGGTTCTTGGCCGAAGGCGCGGCAAAAGCCGCCCGCAGCACCTTGTCGATCTTCTCCTCTTCCACCGGCTTCGGCTCAAAATGCCGAACGCTGATGCGCGTGAAAATAGTATCCATTTCTTTTCCTCCTTTTTCGTATTCCATGGGAAAATCTTTTGTCGGCAATTTCCCTTAAAACCATATCGTCTTTGCGGTGACGCCGTTACACTACAGCCAACAACAGCAGCGGAATCAGCAGCAGCACCCAGTATGGCCTTTGCTCATAGGCGGGAATTGTTGCCTTCATGATCATCTGCACAAAAATGAAATTTGACATCACGAGGAAAAACATCCCGCGATTATTGAAGAACTTGCCCATCACTTCGTAGTGGCTCAACCCATAGGAGCCCGACATCCATTGGCTGAGAAGCGAAAGCAGCAGCACCGACACCGTGAGTCCGAGAAAACTCGGCACAATCACACGCCGCAAATATTCGGCGTCGGCGATTCCCTTCTGCCGATGCTGAAGCATGAAAGGCAGCGTACAGGACACCGTCGCGATCAACACCAAAAGCGCCGCGACAAAAGGCAGCCGCTGCAGGTTGCCCACGAACACAAGCAGGTTGAACAGCAACATGAACTTTCCGAAGATAAAAATTTTCCTCGGATCGTAATATTCCTTCCAATCCATCAAAAAAACCTCCGCCCTTCCGTTTTCCTGCCATAAGGGAAACGCTGAACAAGTCCCGCCGCGCTCCTGCCGGGTCTTTTCCCGTCATGCTGCGTCAAAGTGCTCTCGACGTAGCGCTGCTACGCCTTCAAGCCCTTTTCCTTGCCTGACGAAAAAATCCCTCGACAGGGGCACGACTTGACTTATTCATCGTTTCCTAAGATATTCGCCGTAAGCGGGGGATTCTCCTTCCTGCGCCATGCAAAAAAGTGAGATTGTGATATAGCCCGCGCCGTCATGAAGGCAAACCGGGACGGGAAGGCCAGCCTCCGCATCGACGAGGCGCCGGTCCTTCCCGCAAGATAGCGGAAACAGGAACACGCCGACAGCGCTTGTCTGTCGGCGTGTTTTTTGTTGCAGTCATGCCAATTACTGCTCTTAATCCTCTTTTTTCCCGATGAACTTGCGGACGGTCAGGATATTTTTTTCGTCCTTGTATTCATAATGGGCCTCGTCCACGATCTTTTTCACCAAAAACACGCCAAGCCCGCCAATGGGGCGATCCTCGGCGGCAAGCGTCAAATCGGGATCGGGACGCTGCAATGGGTCATAGGGAACGCCCCCGTCGATGAACGTCAGCGACAAGCCTTCCCCGCCCTCGCCGCCGCTGCGCCGGATCACGACGTCGCCGCCCGGCTCTGCATAAGCATAGCTTGCAATATTGACAAAAATCTCTTCCGTAACCAGCTCGATGTGCATCCGCTCTTTCATCGGGCACGCGTCCGACAGTGTCGCCGTCGCAAAATCAATGACGGCGGGAAGATTTTCCACCTTCGCTTCGACTCGAAGCTCCTCCGCACTCATTTTTCTATGGAGAGGAGATCGTCGAATCCCGTCATCGAGAGGACTTCCATAACGGCGTCCTGCACATGGCGCATCGTCATCTTCCCCTGCTTCGCCATGCGCTTCTGCGCCATCAGGAACGTGCGGAGTCCGGACGAAGCCACATAGGTCAGCTCCGCGCAGTCGAGCACCAGCGTCTCGACGCCGTCCAGGGACGCGGAAAGCTCCTTCTCAAAATCAGCGGCGGCCACGGTATCCAGCCGCCCCGCAAGGGACATCGTCAAAGACGTCCCGTTTTGCTCTTTTTTGATTTCCATGAACAATTCCTCCTGCTATTTTTCGATAATAATATAATAAGACAGAAATTTATTTCATGCAATAGGCAGAACGCAAGGAAATTGCCATAAAAAAACCGACGAGCAGGCACGAGGCTGCTTCGGCGGTTTTTCGCCTATAAAGTCCAGCTTCCTTATACTACTTTTAAATCTTTACAGAGAGTGCATGAGACGTCAGACGAGCCGTAGGCTGGCTGTGCCCTGCGAAGCTTTTTACAAAATTACTGCCCGAAAATCTGCCCCGGCAGCTTCTTTTTCTCCTTCGGCGGGAACGTCGCCTCGTACCGAGCAAAGTCGCCGGGATGCTCCTCCGCAGCGAAATAGCAAGATGGCGTCGCGTACTCGCCGCGAATCTCATCAAGCGCGTGCGGCAAAAGTTCCCTGCACAGGAAGAACGAATCGTCGGCGCCCTCAGGCAGCCCGTGGTAACGAATGCCTTTCGACGACGCGGCCACAAAGCCGCTCTTGCCGTAAAATTCGATATTGCCCTCGAAGCACAAGGCCTTCGCGCCGTATTCAGCCGCTTTTTCCAGCGAATAGTCCAGGAGCTTCTTGCCGTAACCCTTTCGCTTGTACTCGGGCGCAATGCAAATAGGCCCCATCGTCAGGATCGGAAACGATGCGCCATTGTCGCAGCGGATCTCCGCCTTCACGAACACGTTCTGCCCGATGATCCGCCCGTCCTTCTCCATCACGAAGTCGAGCTCCGGCACGAACGCCTCGGCGTCCCGCAGGCATTGCAAGACGTAATGCTCTACGCAGCCGGGACGATAGACGTTCCAAAAGCTCTCGCGGACAAGATTCTCAACCGTCCGAAAATCCCCGGAAGTTTCCCTGCGAATACTATAGTCATGTTTATTCATTTGTTTTTGCCTCCTTGAATCAACGATTATGACCGTCAATCGGCGGGAGGCTCGCAGACTGTCCCGTAAGCCTCCCGCTTACAGCACAATCTCCGTTGCGAAAATAAGGTTCTTCAAAAAGACACTCCTAAAAAATAGATAGAGAAATCATCTCTTGCCGAGATTATAATTCGG
>JAGAZS010000069.1 GCA_017939945.1 Schwartzia sp. (in: firmicutes) | reverse complement strand
GGACGACCGGAGGCTGCCGCTTCGGGGCGCGAAGGCTGGAACGCGGGAGATGCAGCCACGATTCGCGGTTTCTGCCGTGAATCTCTACGCCGCCGACATGGCGGACGCCGTGGCGCTGATCGACGGGCGCATCACGGAGAGCCTTGTGGAACGGAACGCCGTCGTCGCGAAAGGGCAGCCGCTTTTCACCATCGTCAACGAGAGCATCCCCTCGAAGTTGAAGGAGGCGAACAGCGGCGTCCTCAAAGCCGAAGCGCAGCTCAGCCAGGCACGGAACACCTATAGCCGCTATTCCCAGCTCATGGAGTACGGCGCTGTGTCGGCGGAGCAGTTCGACGCGGCCAAGACACAGTATTTGGCAGCCGAGGCCGAGCTGGAAGCGGCCGAGGCCCGTATGGATGACCTTCTCGTGATGGAGGGACGGCAGGAGGTAGTCGCGCCCCTCGACGGGCAGGTATTGATGCACTATCGGGAGGTCGGCTCCTATGTGCAGGCGGGAACCGCCCTCGCCCTCGTCGGCGATTTCCGCGCCCTCCAGTTCGACACGCGGCTGGAGGATCGGGTGGCGGACTTCCTGTATATCGGGCAGAAAGCGCAGCTCGTCTTCAATAACAGCGAGTTCCCGAAAATCTACGGCACTTCCTTTGCGCCGGGCAACCGGGGCAGCGAGCAGGAGTTCTCGGCGACGGTCATGCGGATCACGCCGCCCCTTTCCGCCCCGGCGACGGTCCGCAGCGTCAAATGGAGCATCGACAACAGCGCGGGGCTTTTGGAGCCGCAGACTTACAGCGGCGTGAACGTCCGGCTCAGGGAGCGGCGCTCGTGCCTCGCGCTGCCGCTTTCGGCCATGACGGACACCTCACGCACCGCCGTCTTCATCGTGGGAAGTGACGGCACGCTGGAAAAGCGCGAAGTGCGGACGGGAATGGACGACGGGAAATATGTGGAAATCCTTTCCGGCGTCGCCGTCGGGGAGATCGCGGTGACCTCCGGCGCGAAAGGGCTGTCGGAGGGCATGAAGGTGGAAGTCGAGCTGGAACAGTGAGGTGCGAAGCGAAATGGCAACAAACGATATGTTCAGCAAGGCGGCTCTGGAGCGTCTGCGGTCGCCGGAGAAGCTGGATACGGCGGTGGTCGTCACGGGGCCTGTGGCATGGATGGGGCTCGTGACCATCGGGTTCTTTTTTTTCGCCGTCCTCTTCTGGTCGATTTTCGGCGCTTTCACGGAGAACGCCACCGGCAGCGGCCTCATCATGGATTCCGCCGGTCTCGTGACCATCTCCCCGGCGACGGGCGGCAAGGTGACGAAAATCTATGTCCAGAGCGGCAACACAATCCATGTGGGCGACCTGATCGCCCACCTCGACCGGCCCGACCAGACGGCGGACACGCAGATGGCGCAGTACAGCGCGGACCTCGCCACGAACGACCGGGACGTCAGGAGCAGGGTCTATCAGTACGGCTCCAAGCGTTACCAGGAGGCGGCGCTTTCCAATGTCTACAGCGATTATGACGGCGTGGTGGACGAGGTCATGGCGGAGCAGGGCAACATCATCGCCGCCGGAAGCCCCCTTTGCAGCGTGCGCCTGACGCAGGACCGGGACGACATGACCGGCGTGTTTTACATTCCGCTAGACAAGGGCAAGCGCGTGAAGCCCGGCATGACCATCCAGCTCGTCCCCAACGGCGTGGACGTCACGCAGACGGGCAGCCTCGTCGGCGTGGTGCGCGGCGTGTCCCAGTACCCGATCTCCGCAGAGGGCATTCGGAACACCCTCGGCAACGCGCAGCTCGCGCAGTACATCTTGAACCAGGGCGGCGGCGCGGCCATCGAAGTCACCTTCGACCTCGTCAAGGACCCGTCCTCGGAGTCGGGCTATCTCTGGACTTCCATTGTGGGGGAGCACAAGCCCGTCACGCCGGGCAGCTACTGCACGGGTACCATCGTCATCGACCGCCAGCCGCCGATCGAGAAGGTTTTCTACAAGTTCAGCCAATGGCTGCGGTCGAGGTGAATCATGCTTGAAAAGATAAAGGACTTTTTCGTCGGGAACCGAGTGAAGACGCCGACGATCCTGCAAATGGAGGCCGTGGAGTGCGGCGCGGCGTCCCTCGCCATGGTCATGGCCTATTACGGCCTTTGGCTGCCGCTGGAAAAGCTGCGGCAGGAGTGCGGCGTCACGCGGGACGGCTCGAACGCCAAGAACGTCATGAAGGCGGCCCGCCGCTTCGGCATGACCGCCAGCGGCCACGCCGCCAGCCCGAAGGCGGTGCTCAAGCGCCCCCTTCCCGTGATCCTCTTTTGGGAATTCAACCACTTCGTGGTGCTGGAAGGCCGCGACGGGGACGACGTCGTCATCAACGACCCGGCTATGGGGCGGCGCACGGTGACATGGGAGGATTTCGTCGGCTCCTTCACCGGCGTTTTCCTCGACGTGAAGCCGGGGCCGGAGTTCAGGAAAGCCGGGCGCCGCTACAGCGTGGTGGAGACCATCGCCAAAAAGCTCATGGAGGACAAAGGGACGCTCGCTTTCGTCCTGTTGCTGGGCTTTTTCATGATTTTGCCGGGACTGGCGGAGCCGGTGTTCGACCAGATCTTCCTCGACGAGATTTTCTCGCTGAAGCACGCCGAGTGGATGACGCAGTTTGCCCTCGCCATGCTGGCGATGGCGCTCTTTTCCCTTGCCATGCAGTGGACGCGGGCGTTCATCCTGACCCTTTGGGAAAAGAAGCTCACACTGGTGGACTCCTCGAAATTTTTCTGGCACGTCATCCGGCTGCCCCTGAACTTTTTCCAGCAGCGGTACGCGGCGGACGTGGCCTCCCGCGTCCAGTTCAACGAGGCGGTGGCGCAGGTCCTCTCGAATCAGGCCGCCACCGCCGCGCTGGATTTCCTGATCGCGATTTTCTACCTGGGGCTGCTCATGCAGTACAGTGTGTCGCTGACGCTCATCGGCATGGTCGCAAGCTGTGCCAATCTCGCCGTGTTCCTTTATATGCGCCGTCGGCTGACGGACCTCTCCATGGGGATGCAGAAGGACATCGGCAAGGAATTCGGCGTCGCCGTCAACGGCCTCTCCATGATCGAGAGCATCAAGGCCACGGGCAGCGAGTCCGAGCTTTTCGGGAAATGGGCGGGCTACCATGCCAAGGTGCTCATGGCCGAGCAGAAGATCCGCCAGTGGCAGCTCAAGGTCAAGCTGCTGCCGAATCTCCTGACGGGCGTCAACGGCGCGCTGATTATCACCTTCGGCGGCTTCTCCATCATGGAGGGGCTGATGACCGCCGGAATCTTCACCGCGTTCCAGAACCTCATGGGCCTCTTCCAGCAGCCCTTCAACAAGCTCATGATGCTGGGCGACACCCTGCGCATGACGGAAACGCAGATGCG
>JAGAZS010000068.1 GCA_017939945.1 Schwartzia sp. (in: firmicutes) | reverse complement strand
CGGGGAAGGCTCCAATAAAGCCAGCGGGAGAGCGCGGCGCCGCGGATGGCGTCGCCGTGGATGGAGAGCAGCCCGACGGTCATGCCCCCGGATTGGCCGCGAAGGGACGCCAGCATGTGGTCCATTTCCGCTTCGTTTGCGCCCATGGCCAGATGGTTCGCCGCCAGGGTCAGCTCGCTCAGCTCCCGGTCGAAGCGTTCCTGCGCGATGACGGACATATCCGCCGCCTGCCGCGCCACGCTGCGCTCCAAGGTGCCGTTCAAAAGGGCGACGGTCCTTTGGATGCCCCAAAACGCGAGGACCGAGAGCGCAGCGACCAGCGCGATCATCTGCAGGACCGTGGAAATACGGAAATGGCGACCCTGTTTTTGCGCGGCAACGGTTTTTCTTCAGTCAAGGCTCGTCACCCCCTGAAGCAGCCAGTCGATCTTTTCCTGCAGGGAGTCGTCGCTGATGGCTTCCCCTTCGCCGCAGCGCAGGACGCCCTGATTGTCGTGGATCGGCCCCTCGAAAATGAGTTTGTCCATGACAAGCTCATACTGCAGGGCTTCCAGCGTTGACCGCATATTGGGCGTGATTTCCGGGGAAAGCTCGGTAATCGATACCGCGTTCCGGTCGATGCCGATCCAGTGGTTCCGGACCGCGTTCAGTTCCCCTTTCATGTAGCGGCGGAGAATGTCGCCGTAATAGACGTTCCAGCCGCAGCGGATAGCGGCGAGGCCGTGAGTCATCCCTTCGGGAATCGGCGCGTTGTAAACGATGGAGTCCACGCCGAGACGGTCCGCCGCTTCCGCCGCCGCGGCGCCGTCCTGATGGTAGGTGATGATATCCGCGCCCTTTTCGCGGATCAGCCGCTTCGCGAGCTCCGCTTCCCGGGCCGGGTTTTCCCAGCCCCCGGTCCAGGCCACGACGACCTTGGCGTTGGGATTCATGCGCTGCGCCCCGAGGGCGAAGGCGTTGACGCCCCGGTTCACTTCGGCGTTGGGTTTGGCGGCCACATAGCCGATGACGCCGGATCTCGTTCTCATGGCCGCCAGCGCGCCCGCAAGATACCGCGCCTGATAAACGCGGATGAAATAAGCGGTCATGTTCGTCGAGGACGGGCCGGAAGTCGCCGCAAAGGAGACGTTCGGGTACTGCCCGACCAGATTGCGGATCTCGGCGGGATAGCCGAAGCTGGTGAGCAGGATCAGGCCGCAGCCTTCCTCCGCCAGTTCGCGCACCGCGGCGGGGCATGCCCCGGTGTTTTCGTGGACGCGGTCACGCACCAGGAGCTCCGCGCCCAGCGCGTCGCAGGCGGCACGGACGCCTTCGTAATGGGAGGCGTTCCAGCCCGGATCGCGGACGTCGCCGGAGATGATAAAACCGACCTTCAGGGGAGCCGCCTCGGGTTCCGCGCTCAAGCGGAAAACCGCCGCCACGAAAAGAAGCGCCAGCAGCGCGAAAAAAGCCAGCCGCACCCGGCGCCAAAATATTCTCTTTTCCGCCGCCGTCCGCGTACTCATCCCCGAACCTCCTCTGCGCATATTCCTTCTACTCCTATGCGGTTCAAAAATGATTCAGAAGGTCTGCATCATCATCGTGGCGAACTGGAAGATGCCCACGGCGCCCACGGCGAGGCCCGCGTACCAGAACCAGATCTGCTTGACGAGTCCGGCCAGGGAGACCATCAGGATCGCGATCTGCAGGAAGGTCAGCGCGCCGGCGAAGCCCTTGTTCAGCGCCAGCGACTTGTCCCGCGTCTCCTCGGCGGCGCGGGCGTCCGCCATGATTTCCTTTTCCTCGGCCTTGTAGCGGTCCACGGTTTCCTGATATTTCTTCATCAGCTTTTCCTTTTCCGCGGAGTCGAGGGCGTTGTTGATTCTCATGTGGTCGAGCTGCACCTTGTAGGTGTTTTCCTTCAGGCTCTTGGACTGGTAATAGGCCCAGCCGTTGGACGCCGCGTTCTGGGCGAGGATCGCCTTGCTGCTGAACGCGCCCGCTTTCAGAGAGGAAAAGGTCGCGCATATCGCGAGTACCAGCGCCGACAAAGCGATCAGCTGCGTCACGCGCTTGGAAAATTCCTTTTCCTTCGGAGCCTCTGCCTCCGTGGTCGTTTCTTCCTTCTTGTTTTCGTCTGCCATTTTCATTTCCTCCTTCATATTGGCCTTCCCCTCTGGGGAAGGGGGACCGCTTTAGCGGTGGATGAGGTGGCTTCGGTCTTGCGCTTGCATCAATCGTTACGCTGCTACACCTCATCCGTCAGCTTCGCTGACACCTTCCCCTCAAGGGGAAGGCTTTTAGATTACCGTATCATTCTGTCGGCAATGCTGCCACCGCTGGGGGCCGGGGCGTTGTTTCCGCTGTTGCCGCCGCCGGAAAGCTGGTTGGCGATGCCGCCGCCGTTATTTCCTCCTCCCGTGTTGGTCTGCAGGAGGCTCGGGTCGGCGCCGTAGCCCGTCTCGGCGAAGCCGCCCTGCGCGCCCGTGGCTCCCGTCATCGAGTTGTCCACCGAGGTCGTGATATTGCCGTTCTGGATCGTGTAGGTGACCATGTTGGACAGCACGGAGTTGTTCAGCGGGTCGACGAACTCGAAGAAGTAGGCGTAAGTGCCGTCGCCGACATTCTCGTCCTTGACGGTGGGATTGTCGCCGATGGTGAAAGTGTCCACCTCGACCTCGGTGAGTGTGGTGTCGGAGCCGGAAAGCGTCATGGTGTAGTGGAGCGTCGTGATCTTGTCGCCGGCCTTCAGCTTGGTCAGCTCGCGGCTGGAAACGAGGCTTGCGACGCCGCTCTTCTCGTCTTTCCTCGCGCCGAGGATCCTGTATTTCTCGGTCTTGAAATCATAGACGACCTGCAGGTTGCAGGGGACGCCGTTCAGCTTGATCGGGATCGAATAGAGGTTGAAACCGTCGCCCTCGTAAGTGATCTCGACGTAGACCGGATGGCCTTCGAGCATCGGCCATGTGCCGAAGAAGTTGTCCTTGAAATGGCCCGTGTTCCAGTCGGCAAAGATGTTCGAGTCGGAACCGAGGCAGAGCAGGATATCGAGCTTCGCGTCCATGTAGATCAGCTGGCAATGGACGGCGGACAGCATTTCCAGCGCAGACGCCGGAAGCTGGACAAAGGCGGAGCCTTCGTTGTCGATGTCCACGGGCGTATTTTCCAGCTGCTGCAGGTTGTAGATCGGGTGAGTGCCCGCGGCCGGAGCCGTTGCGGGCGCCTGACCGAGCAAAGCTTCGCTG
>JAGAZS010000067.1 GCA_017939945.1 Schwartzia sp. (in: firmicutes) | reverse complement strand
TCCGTCAGCCCCGCCACGATTGCAGAGGCCATCATCCCGCCGCCGATAAAACCGATTTTCCCTTTCATCTCTATCTTCCTTATTATATTACTGTTTCTTCAGCCACGTCATATCCGTCGGGATCGAGCCGCGCTCCTGCGTATAAGACACGCTGACATTGCTCGGCGCGCAAAGGAACACATTGTGCCCCAGCTTCTTGATATCTCCCGCAATCGCGTACGTCGTGCCGCTGATAAAATCAATAATGCGATGCGCCACTTCCGCGTCCGTATGCTCGAAATTGATGACCACAGGGCGCTTTTCCTTCAGGCAGTTCGCCACCTGCTGCACATCGTCAAAGCTCTTCGGCTCGATGACGACCACCTTCATCTTCGAGCGGAGCGCGCCGTTCGCCGCCGCATGGATATCCACCACATTGGAAGGCAGAACGGATTGCTGCGGCCTGTACGTCGTCTTCGCTTCGGAGACCGGCTTCGGCTGTTCCTCTTCCTCTTCCTGAAAGTCTTCCTCCAGAAGCTCGTCATTTTCCGACGAATCGGACAGCCCCAATTTCCCGCAAACTTTCTTCATGAACCCCATTGAAACTTCCCCCTCGTTTGATTTCCTTCACGCGCATACTTCGATGACCTTATTATAACAGACAATTCCGCCGCCGCAACCCCTTTTTTTGCATATCAAAGCAGATTTTCCCCAAAAAATGACTTACAAAAGCGCAAAAAGACGGCAAAAGAGCGACACGGTTTTCTCATGTCGCTCTTTTTTGACCTGTTCTTTTTTATCCGGCGTGCTTCATCCGGTTAATCGCACTGACGAGGGCGAGGATCGACGCCGTGATGATGTCGGTGTCCATACCAGCGCCCCAGAACGTGCGCCCGTCCTCCCCGGTGATGCCGATATAGGCCATCGCCCGCGACGCCTGCCCGATTTCCAAAGCATGCTCGCTGTATGTCAGGTCCTTGTAGCTGACGCCGAGGTTCTGCTGGAGCGCACTGGAAACAGCGTCAAGACGACCGTTGCCGCGCGCCTTGTATGTATGCTCCTTGCCGTTCACCAGTATGACCACCTCGCCGGAACGGGAGCCGTCCGGCTCCTTTTTCAGCGAAAAGTCGATCAGCTTATAAGGCATTTCGACATTGACGTACTCGTTCTGGAACAGCTGATAAATTTCGTCGGGCAAGAGTTCCTTGTGCTTGTGGTCGGAAACGCTCTTGACGAAATAGCCGAAATCCTCGCGCATCTTCTTCGGCATCGCCACGCCGTACTGATGCTCCATGATGAAGCCCACGCCGCCCTTGCCGGACTGGCTGTTGATGCGAATCACGTCGGCGTCGTACTCACGGCCGACGTCCTGCGGATCGACGGGCAGATACGGCACCGTCCAGCGCGCCGGATCGGTTTCCTCGCGCCACTTCATGCCCTTGGCAATGGCGTCCTGATGCGAGCCGGAGAATGCCGCGAAGACCAACGCGCCCGCGTAAGGCTGGCGGTCATGGACGTGCATCCGCGTCACGCGCTCATACATTTCCGTGAGTTCAGGCATGTTCGAGAAATCAAGGCCAGGATCGACGCCCAGCGCAAACATATTCATGCCGATAGTCACGATATCGGCGTTGCCCGTACGCTCGCCGTTGCCGAACAGCGTCCCCTCGATGCGGTCCGCGCCGGCGAGAAGCCCCATTTCCGAGTCCGCCACGCCGCAGCCGCGGTCGTTGTGCGGGTGCAGCGAGAGCACGACGTTCTCGCGGTATTTGAGGTTCTGCGAGATATAGGCGACCTGCATCGCGTAAATGTGAGGCATCGACATTTCCACCGTCACGGGAATATTGATGATCGGCTTCCTGTCCGCCTTCGGCTGCCAAACGTCCAGGACGGCGTTGCAGACCTCCAGCGCGTATTCCGGTTCCGTGCCGGTGAAGCTCTCCGGCGAATACTCGAAGCGGTAATTCTCTCCCGCTTCCTCGGTCAGTTCCTTCAAAAGCTTCGCGCCCTCGACGGCGATCTCCTTGATTTCCTCCTTTGTCATGCGGAAGACCTGCTCCCGCTGGGCGACGGAGGTGGAATTGTAAACATGGACAATCGCGTTCTTGACGCCGCGGAGCGCCTCGAAGGTCTTGCGGATGATATGCGGGCGCGCCTGCGTCAATACCTGCACCGTCACGTCGTCGGGAATCAGGTTGTCGTCCACGAGGCGGCGCAAAAATTCGTACTCGGTATCGGAAGCCGCCGGGAAGCCGACCTCGATTTCCTTGAAGCCGATCTTGACGAGCATTTTGTAGAACTCAATCTTCTCGTCTAGGCTCATCGGGATAATCAGCGACTGGTTGCCGTCGCGCAAATCGACGCTGCACCAGACCGGCGCGTGTTCCGGATATTCTTTCTTCGCCCAGCTCAGGTCGAGAACCGGCGGAAGATAATAGCCTTTCCTGTACTTCGTGTAATTTTGCATTTGCAATCCCCTCCCATGAGATTAAAAAAGCCTTCGTCCCATCAAGAGACGAAGGCTCTGCCTGCGTGTTACCACTCTCGTTCGCGCCATCGGCGCGCACTCGTTAGCCTGCGTAACGGTCGGCTCCCGTCTTCGCTTACGACGCTTTCCGCGTTTTCGGAGAAGCTGCTCCGAGGCGAGTTCGCATTGCTTCCCGTCCGCCTCTCACCGTCCGGCGGCTCTCTGCACGTTCCGCAAACGCTACTGCTCCTCTTCCAAGCATTTGTCCTGTATGCGAATCAGATTATCACAAAATTCTTTCGTTGGCAAGCGTTTTTTGCACACCATGGTGTCCGCTTCCTAATATAATATTGCGCAGCAATCCTTTCAGCAACCTCACATCTTCGGAATCGACGCGAGATAAAGCATTTCGCCGGGGAAAGTGGACAGCCGCGACGTCGGGGCCGATACTGATGACGCCAACATCGTTCCTTCTGTCATCATGTCGTCGTTAAACAAAGATTAATCCGCGCGTAAAAAATTTAGTCAAAAAGTCGAAAATTTTATTTGACTTTTTGACCTTTTATTGTATAATGGAACCAGAAAAGAGAAAACGCGGCGAACGTGGGGCACGGACGCCGATTTAATGAAGGAGGGAATCATCATGGGAGCTGAAAAATATACGCAGAAAACTTTGGAGGCTTTGCAGACGGCGCAGCAGACCGCCGCGCTCCATTACCATCAGGAAATCACGTCGGTCCATCTTTTGCTGGCGCTGGTCAAGGAGCCGGAAGGACTTCTCGCGACGATTTTCGAGGAGGCGAAGACCGACCTTGGTATGCTTCGGGCGCGGCTCGAGCAGCTTCTCAGGAAAATCCCCAGCGTCAAAGGGCAGGACCGTCTGACGATGGGCGTCGACATGGCGCGGGTCATGGCGAAAGCAGAGGCCGAAGCGGCACGCATGAAGGACGACTTCGTTTCCACCGAACATCTTTTGATCGGCGTCATCAGCGACGGCAGCGACGAGGTCAAAGCGGTCTGCCGCGAATTCGGCCTGACGAAAGGAAAAGTCGAGGACTCCATCAAGAAGAACCGCAAGCAGAACGTCACCAGCGACCACCCCGAGGACGGCTACAAGTCTCTCGAAAAATACGGGCGCGACCTGACGGCGGCGGCCCGTGCCGGAAAACTGGACCCGGTCATCGGGCGCGACGAAGAGATTCGGCGCACAATCGAGATTCTGTCGCGGCGCACGAAAAACAATCCGGTGCTGATTGGCGAGCCGGGCGTCGGCAAGACCGCCATCGTCGAGGGTCTGGCACGGCGCATCGTCGCCGGAGACGTGCCGGAGTCCTTGAAACACAAGACCCTGTACTCTCTCGACCTCGGCGCGCTGGTTGCAGGCGCGAAATTCCGCGGCGAGTTCGAGGAACGGCTGAAAGCGGTCTTGAACGAAATTGCGAAATCCGAAGGGCAGATCCTGCTGTTCATCGACGAAGTGCATACCGTCGTCGGCGCGGGCGCGGCGGAGGGCGCAATGGACGCAGGCAACCTTTTGAAGCCGATGCTGGCCCGGGGCGAACTCCGCTGCATCGGCGCGACGACGCTGAACGAATACCGCAAGTACATCGAGAAGGACACGGCGCTGGAACGCCGCTTCCAGCCCGTCATGGTCGGCGAACCGACCGTTGAGGACACGCTTTCGATCCTGCGCGGCCTGAAAGACCGCTACGAAG
>JAGAZS010000066.1 GCA_017939945.1 Schwartzia sp. (in: firmicutes) | reverse complement strand
GATACGGCCATACTATGACTCTGATATTATAAAGGTAATCACCGGCGTCAGAAGATCCGGGAAGTCAGTTCTTTTGGAAACAATTCGTGATGAGCTGCTGGAAAGAGGAATCAGCAGGGACAGAATTGTATATCTTAACCTGGAGGATATTGACTATGAATATATCGTGGACGCTTCGGACCTGAACAGGGAAATCAAGAACAGAGTCATCGGCAAAGGAAAATATTATATTTTTTTGGACGAAGTACAGCATGTAAAAGAGTTTGAAAAAGCTCTGGCTTCTTTTCGGGCTATGCTGGATGTCTCTTTGTTTGTGACCGGAAGCAACTCTATGCTTCTGTCCGGCGAATTGTCTACGTTGCTTACCGGAAGGACCGTAGAGTTTGAGATGCTGCCGTTTTCTTTTTATGAGATGAAACAGTATTATGCGCTGAATCATATGGAATGGAGTGACGATCTGTTTCAGGATTATTTGAAATGGGGCGGGTTTCCACTTCGGTTTGACTACAAGGATGATGCGTCCATTCAAAGATATCTGAAAAGCCTTTATGAAAGCATTGTGAACAGAGACATTATTGGAAAGAGCAAAAGCGCGGACAAAAAGGCATTCATGGATATTTCGCTGTATATTCTGGCGAACGCCGGAAAGGAATTATCGATAGACAACGTGATTGAAGCCTACAGAAAGAATAATAAAAAGGTATCCAGGCGGACGATATATAATTATTTGGAGCGAATGAAGAAAGCTTATTTGATTCATGGAGTTGGAAGATATAATATTGTCGGCAAATCTGCGTTGAGCAATCGCGAAAAGCAATATGCCGTCGATACGGGATTCAGGACGATCAACACAAATACAATCAATTTTGAAGATACGTTTTTCCTTGAAAACATTATCTATAATGAGCTTCGTGCAAGAGGCTATACCGTCTTTGCAGGTAAAACCTATAAGGGCGAAATTGATTTTGTGGCCATCAAAGGCGGAAAAAAATGCTTCCTGCAGGTCGCGTATCTGCTCCCCACGGAAGAAACGATGCAAAGAGAATTTGGGGCTTACAGCAAGATAACGGATGCATCTCCGAAATATGTGATGTCTCTCGACATGATGGATATGAGCCATGACGGAATCATCCATCTGAATATCATTGATTTTCTTCTGATGAGAAAAGACTTGATACTTACATAGGACTGCTTACGTTATATTGCTAACATGACGATGGATAATCCTTGACAATTGCTGTGCATATGTCTATAATAATCAGAAATGAATCTGCCTTCCCGTTCATTCGGGAAGGCAGTTCTGCGTTTATGGGGAGAGTGTAAAACGCTCTCATTTTCGTTATCAAAGAGCAGGGAGTGAACCCAAATGATCTTGGAACGCGTGCTTATGTTGCCGGACGAGGGCGCGGATTATGCGGCGCGGCAGAAGTGCGGCGAGCGCACGGGCTATGTCGGTATCGGCGCGAATCTTTTACTTTTCGCGGTCAAGATGACTGTCGGTATCATTATTGCGTCTGTGTCCGTGGTTGCCGACGCGTTGAACAACTTGTCCGACGCGGGGACTTCGCTGGCGATGATTTTCGGCTTCCGCATTGCGGGGCGGCCCGCCGACGCGGAGCATCCCTTCGGGCATGGGCGCGCCGAATATCTGGCGGGGCTTTTCATCGCTGCGGTCATTTTGCTGGTCGGCTTTGAGCTGATGCGCACCTCCGTCGATAAGATACTCATGCCGGAGGAACTGAAAATGAACACGATGGGCGCCGTTTTTTTGAGCCTGTCGCTTTTCATAAAAGTGGGGCTGGCGTGGCTGTACAACAAGGTCGGCACGCGAATCAATTCCCCGGCGCTGAAGGCGGCGTCGGTGGACAGCCTGACGGACTGCCTCGCAACTTCGGCTGTGCTGATTTCGTTGTTCGTTTACGCGCAGTTCGGGATTAATATTGACGGCGCGGCGGGCATTTTCGTTTCCTGCTTCATCCTATACAGCGGATGGGGTGCGCTCCGGGACGCCGCCGAGCCCTTGATGGGTATGGCGAACGATCCCGCGTTGGCGGCGGACGTCCGGCGTATCGTGATGGAGGAGAAGGGTGTACTCGGCGTCCACGATCTCGTCCTGCACGGTTATGGCGCGGGGCGCACGTTCGCTACTTTGGACATAGAGCTGCCCGCTGAAATGCCGCTCATAGAGGCGCACAATATTGCTGACCGTGTGGAGCGGCGCATACAGGGGACGCTTTCCATCTCCGTGACCGTGCATATCGACCCGGTGGCGACGGACGATCCCGAGGCGGATCGCTTGTTTGTGCTGGCATCACGGTTGCTTACGTCTATTGATTCGAGATTGTCGATGCATGATTTCCATGTTGCTCCGTATCGGGATGGCAGAAAAATCCGTTTCGAGGTTTCCTGCCCGGAAGATTTCGAGATGAGCGATCGGGAGCTTCGCCGCGCGTTCCTGCGCCGTTTCCTCGCGAAAAGTCCCCGCGACCGTGCGATTTTGCATGTAGATCATCATTTTTGTTGAAATAAATATTTCTTTTCGGAAGAAAAGAGGAAAAAGGAACTTTTTGTCGAAACCTCTCCATAGACAAATATGGGGAGGTTTTACTCATGAAAAGACAATTGGCGGCTCTTGCGGCGGCATTTTTGCTTATGACGGGCACGGCGAGCGCGGCGGACGGCAGCGTCGAGGGCAAGGTCAGGGGGCCGTTGGATCTGGGGCTGAACGTGGTCGTG